>JAWLEH010000036.1:0-30067 GCA_041686215.1 Balneolaceae bacterium
ACTCGTCAGCCTGCGAATGCAGCATGCAGACGAGTACTTATTTCGACAAATATAGATTCTTAAACTCATATGGTTTCCTGAATCTTTCATCATCAAAGTTTTCCATAAAGTAGATGCTTTCGCCCGTTGATTTCATCTCCGGGCCGAGCTCTTTCTTTACTTCCGGGAACTTATCAAACGGAAAGACCGGCTCTTTAATCGCCCAGTGCTTCAGTTTAGAAGTGAGATCGAACTCGCTGAGTTTAGCTCCCAGCATTACTTTTACGCCGATTTTTGCTTCCGGCCGCTGTGTAGCTTTCGCCAGGAAAGGGATTGTTCGGGTTGTTCGCGGGTTGGCTTCAAGCACATACACTTTTTCGTTTTTCACCGCATACTGAACGTTCAGAAACCCAAGAATACCCATCTCATTGGCAATCTTGTACTGGTAGCTCTCAATTGTACGGATCACCTCTTCGCTAAGCGAGTAGGGCGGAAGTACCGCGGTAGAGTCGCCCGAGTGCACACCCGCAGGTTCAATATGCTGCATGATGCCTGCTATGTGCAGCTCTTCGCCATCGAAAACAGAATCCACATCTACCTCTACGGCTTTATCGAGATACTTGTCGATCAGGAAATCGTTTTCAGGGTGGGTTTTCAGAATGTTACTCACGTACTTATGCATCTCCTCCTCTTTCACGGCAATTCGCATACCCTGACCGCCAAGCACGTAGCTGGGACGAATCAAAACCGGGTAGCCAATATTGCGCGCAATTTCCAGAGCATCATCCACATTTCTGGCGGTTCCGTACTGCGGGAAGGGAATATCGAGCCGTTTAAGAAACTGTGAAAACTCTCCGCGATCCTCGGCAAAGTCAATCATCTCGAAATCAGTACCGAAAATTTTGATTCCAGACTCAACAAACCGTTTTCCAAGCTTCAATGCTGTTTGCCCTCCAACCTGGAGGATCACTCCTTCCGGCTGCTCATGCTCGTAGATATCAAGAACGCGCTCCCAGTATACCGGCTCGAAGTAGAGTTTGTCAGCAATGTCAAAATCTGTTGAAACTGTTTCGGGGTTACAGTTCACCATAATCGCTTCGTAGCCCATCTCCTGGGCGGCCAGCACGGCGTGTACACACGAGTAGTCGAACTCAATTCCCTGCCCGATTCGGTTTGGCCCGCTCCCCAGGATCATGACTTTTTTCCGGTCGGTTACTTCACTTTCATTTTCCCGCTCGTAGCTGCTGTAGTAGTAGGGTGTCTGTGCCGGAAATTCACCCGCACAAGTATCTACCATTTTGAAAACCGGCTTTAAACCAAGCTCTTTTCGTTTTGTTCGAACGTCGTCTTCAGTCACCTTTTCACCGCTTTTGCTCAACAGCCAGGCAATCTGCACATCCGAAAAACCGGCCTGTTTCATTTCAAAAAGATCCGCTTCGGTAATAGTTGATAGCGACTGACCTTCCGCGCGGTTTTCAATGGATACCATATAACGGATCTGCTGCAAATACCAGGGGTCGACCTTCGTGATATCGGCAATCTCTTCCACGGATGCCCCCATTTTAAATGCGTTCCGGATCTGCATGGTGCGGTCCCAGTAGGGTTTCAGCAGGCGTTCGCGAACCTGTTTTCGATCGGGATCGTCGTAGCCGTCGGCACCAAGCCCCGCCCTGCCAATTTCGAGCGATTGCCACGCCTTGTTCAGTGCTTCAGGAAATGTTCGGCCAATCGACATCACCTCACCCACCGCTTTCATCTGCGTGGTAAGCTCTTCGTCCACGGCAGAAAATTTATCAAAATTAAATCGCGGAATTTTTACGACCACGTAATCGATCGATGGCTCGAAACAGGCGGATGACACCTGCGTGATTGGGTTCGGGAGTTCATCAAGCGAGTAGCCAACGGCCAGTTTTGTGGCGATTTTTGCAATCGGGTAGCCCGTGGCTTTCGATGCCAGGGCGGACGAACGGCTAACGCGCGGATTAATCTCAATGGCTACAAGGCGGTCCGACCCCGGTTCAATCGCAAACTGCACGTTACAGCCTCCTGCAAAATCACCGATAGAACGCATCATTTTTATGGCAGCATCTCGCATCATCTGGTACTGCTTGTCGGTGAGTGTTTGTGTTGGGGCCACGGTAACCGAATCACCCGTGTGAACGCCCATTGGGTCCAGGTTTTCAATGGAGCAGATAATCACAACATTGTCATTTTTATCGCGAAGCAGTTCCAGCTCGTACTCTTTCCAGCCGAAAATGCTCTCCTCAATCAGCACCTGGTGTACGGGACTCATCTCCAGCCCGCGCAGCACTTTTCGCTCAAACTCCTCTTCTTTCCAGACAATACCGCCGCCGGTTCCGCCAAGAGTAAAGGATGGGCGAATCACAATCGGAAGCCCGCCAAGCTCTTCCACTATCTCTTTGGCATCCAGCAAAGAGTTGGCCGTTCGGCTGCGGCACTGTTCAATACCAATGCGGTCCATCAAATCCTTAAACTGCTGGCGGTCTTCCGTGATATCAACCGCATCCATATTCACGCCAATAACCTGTATACCGCGATCGACGAAGTAATTTTCGTGCTGCAGATCACGCGCCAGGTTCAGAGCGGTTTGTCCGCCCATGGTAGGCAGCACCGCATCCGGCTTCTCTTTCTCCACAATCTCTTTGATTGATTCTGTGGTGAGCGGTTTCAGGTAAATTGCATCGGCCATCATCGGGTCCGTCATAATGGTAGCCGGGTTAGAATTAATGAGAACCACTTCGTACCCTTCCTCCTTCAGCGAACGGCACGCCTGTGTTCCGGAGTAGTCAAATTCGCAGGCCTGGCCTATTACAATGGGTCCTGAGCCGATGATTAATATTTTATGTATATCGTCGCGACGTGGCATGTGGTATTATTGATTTATTATTGTTGAGTGTTTTTCAAGGGGCAAGGTTCAGGGTGCAGGGATTGTCCAGGTTCGGGATGTTGAAGCCTGAATTGTGTAAATCCTTGCCTGCTGAAGTAGATTCCTGTGCTTTTCACCCTGCGCCTTGCACCTTGTGCCCTGAACCTTGCACCTTGTCCCCTGCACCCTGCTTTACCATTTCCATAAACTGATCAAACAGGTACTGCGAATCGTGCGGGCCGGGTGATGCTTCCGGGTGATACTGTACCGACATTCCAGGAAAGTTTTTAAATTTCAATCCCTCTATCGTTCGGTCGTTCAGGTTGATGTGAGTGATCTCTGCTACGGCTGAATCAATATTCTCCTCATCCACAGCGAATCCGTGATTTTGAGTAGATATTTCCACAAGTCCGGTCGACAGGTTCTGCACCGGCTGGTTTGCACCCCGGTGGCCCACAAACATCTTCTTTACCTTCACTCCTTCTGACATAGCCATCAACTGGTGTCCGAGGCAGATTCCAAACAACGGTTTTCCTGTAGATTTTGCATACTCAATGATGGGTATCGCATAGTCAGAGGAGGCATTAGGATCACCCGGTCCGTTGCTGAAAAAATATCCGTCAGCTCCCCACGCTTTCACCGCTTCAAGATCGGCTTCTGCAGGAAATATGCGCAATGTACAGCCCCGTTTCACAAAATTATCCAGGATACTTTTTTTCACGCCATAGTCGAACACAGCCAGCTTCAGCTCTCCTTCAGAAGGGATGGTTTGAGCCTCTTTTCGTGTTACGCGGGTGGCCAGCTCCAGGCCTACCATAGACGGCCAGTTTTTAGCTTTCTCCACCAGTTTGTCTTCATCCGAAATCTCGGAGCTGATAACAGCGTTCATTACACCGGCATCACGGATATGCTGCACAAGTTTTCGGGTATCCACACCGGAAATGCCCACCACATTATTCTCTTCCAGGTAGGATTGCAGGCTTCCGTCAGCCATAGGATTGCTAAACTCTTCGGAAAACGACCGCACAATGAGGCCGGCAATCATTACGGAGCGGGCTTCATCATCACGGCTCATTGTTCCATAATTACCAATATGCGGATAGGTCATCATCATTAGCTGGCCGTAGTAGCTGGGATCCGTGAAGATCTCCTGGTACCCGGTCATGCTGGTATTAAAACAGAGCTCTCCGCCGGTAGTACCGATTTTTCCTATAGCAGTACCACGTGCCACCGTTCCGTCGGACAGCGCGAGAATACAGGGTTGTGTTTGTTTTGGAGTCATAGATAATGGGATTGGCGATTTACTGACAGGCGTAAACTAAAGACCAAAAAAAATCCGATCACGGATCCCGTGTCGGATTGGAAGAATTGATTTGAATGTAAATCGGTTCTTTGGTTGAGCACCCGTTTGTAGATTTTGAAGTTTGAGAAATTTACGGAGCGCATGAGTGATATGAAAATTCTATTTTCGATTTTTTGATTTTATTATGGATACGCTTCCAGTTGTTCTGCAATTTTGCAGCAATTTTCATTTGCACTCATTAGATTTACAACGCACATTCCATACATACCTTTTAGAAAACCCATTTTCGGGAAATTCTCAATCCTTCAATCCAATAAATGACACTTTCTATGAAATCTACTATTGCTACAATTTCGTCATTATTGCTGTGCTTTATACTTAGCACCTCTGCAGTTGCACAAGATCAACTTTCACTTGATTATTACCTGCCGGACGATGTCACTTACGACGAGTCCATACCGACACCGGAGGAAATCATCGGCCACCAGATTGGCCAGTGGCACATAACACACGACAAACTGGTTTACTACATGCGTGCACTGGCAGATGCATCCGAACGCGTCACCTATCACGAGTATGCCAAAACCCATGAAGACCGTCCCCTGGTGATGCTTACTGTCACATCTCCTGATAATCATGCCAATATTGATCAGATCAAAGAAAACCACCACCTGCTTAAAGATCCCGGACAGTCGGGCGATCTTGACATCAGCACCATGCCGGTAATTATCAATATGGGCTACAGTGTGCACGGTAACGAGCCCAGCGGCTCAAATGCAGCGCCATTAGTAGCCTACCACCTGGCAGCTGCACAGGGCGCAGAGATTGAAGAAGCCCTTGCAAATGCTGTAATTTTGATTGACCCCAGCCTGAACCCCGACGGACTCCAGCGATTTTCCACCTGGGCCAATATGCACAAAAGTATCCAGGCAAGCGTTACCGACCCGAATGACCGTGAGCATGGCGAAGTATGGCCCGGGGGACGCACCAACCACTACTGGTTTGACCTGAACCGGGACTGGATGCCGGTTCAGCATCCCTCCAGCAGGGGACGCGTTCAGATGTACCGCGAGTGGCATCCCAACGTACTTACCGATCACCACGAAATGGGCACCAACGCTACCTATTTCTTCCAGCCGGGTGTACCCGAACGTACTCACCCCATCACGCCACAGCGCAACCAGGACCTGACGATGGCGATTGCCGAATATCATGCCGATGCCCTGGATGAACGCAATGTACTCTACTACTCCCGTGAAGGATTTGACGATTACTACTACGGAAAAGGCTCCACATACCCGGATGTGTTTGGTACCATCGGCATCCTGTTTGAACAGTCCAGCTCCCGCGGCCACGCCCAGGAAAGTGCACACGGTGTGCTTGAATTTCCATTCACGATTTTGAATCAGGTAACCACATCCTTTTCCACACTCCGGGGATCTCTTGAGTTAAGAGAAGATTTACTCGACCACATGAGAACCTTTTATAATGAGGCGGCCGACGAAGCCTCAGATGCGTCCGTAAAAGCCTACGTAGTTGGTGATTCAAACGATAAAGCCCGAACCTGGCACCTGGCTGACCTTTTCTCATTTCACGATATTGAGATGTATGAACTTGCAGAAGACGCCGAATTCAACGGGCAACAATACACGGCCGGTGAAGCAATTGTGATTCCCGCCGAACAAACCCAGCACAAGTTCATTAAAGCAATGTTTGAACGGCGTACCGAGTTTACGGACAGCCTTTTTTATGATGTTTCCACGTGGACGCTGCCTTATGCTTTTGATCTTCCCTTTGCTGAACTTTCGCGGCGTGGCTTCAGCAGCTCCATGCTTGGCAACCAAATTGAAGCGCCTGAATTTCCAGAAGGCCAGGTGATTGGCGGACGCAGCCAGTATGCCTACCTGTTTGAATGGGATGATTATTATACACCCCGGTCACTCTACAGGCTGATAGATGCAGGACTTCGCGTAAAAGTCAGCGGAAAACCATTTGAGGCCGTTACCACTACCGGCGTCCGTGAATTTGATTATGGCACGATTATGGTCTCGCTGGACCGGCAGGATGTAAGTGAATCTGAAATTTTTCAGCTTATGCAGCAGGCAGCTTCGGAAGATGGCGTGACTGTATACAGTGTACAAAGCGGACTGAATCCCTCGGGAATAGATCTTGGCAGCCCCAGTTTTGATAACGTACAGAAACCAAGTGTGGCTGTCCTTGGCGGTTCGGGTACCCGCAGCTACGATGTGGGAGAAATCCGCCATCTGTTCGACCAGCGGTATCACATGCCCATCACTATTCTTGAAACTGACCGTGTGGGAAATGCAGACCTGAGCCGCTACAACACAATCATTATGGCAGACGGTAACTACAGCAGCCTTTCTGAAGGAGCCGTAAACGATCTGAAGGAGTGGGTACGCAGGGGTGGCACGTTAATTGCTCACAAAGGTGCTGTTAGCTGGGCGAATAACAATGGGCTGGCAGACATAGAGTTTGTTGAACGCCCTGAAGATGAAGCAACCAGCCGACCTTATGCCGACCTCTCAAACAACCGTGGCGCGCAGGTGATCGGAGGATCTATTTTCCATGCCAAACTCGATCTCACACACCCTATTGGGTATGGCTATAACCGCGAAGAGATGACGGTATTCAAAAACAGTAACAGCTTTATGAAACTTGCAGAGAATCCTTATGCAACCCCTTTGCGCTATACGGATGAACCCCTTGCAAGCGGCTACATTTCCGACGAGAACCTGGACTTAATGGGTGGTACGGCATCCATTATCGTGGGCAGCCATGGCAGCGGCCGGGTAATCAGTTTTGCAGATAATCCTGCATTTCGCGCATTCTGGTTTGGGACAAATAAACTTCTGATGAACGCCGTATTTTTTGGAAATACAATCAGCGTGGGATCAACCAATTAACATAGCCACCGTCTGATTCGGACTTTTTTAAAACCAATGTACACCTCAAAACCGCAGATGAATCTCGTCTGCGGTTTTTTAGTTTGAGCTTCCACTTTTTCGTATCGACGAACCCAATATAATAACCTGAGTTCGATTAATAATGTGCTTTTTGGAGTCAATGAACTACCTCGGGGCAGAGCACGCGAGGTATCAACTAAGAACCCTTAACTTTTTGGCCGATACAAAGCTTATTTTGGAGCGTCCCACCTTTCCCCATAGTAGGGGAAACAGGGTTTTGAGTTTTAATTGAGCTTATATCCCTTAGGGCTGCCCCTCCTTACACAAGAGATGAGTGACTTTTTGTTCTGATTTATAATCGAACTCAGGTTAATACAAACCTAGCAGTACCAGACAGGCTTTTTATCATTCCCCACACAAATGAGTACAGAACCACACTATTGACACGTATCCAGACGCCTCTTAATCAGAAGAAATAAGAATCAATTCTTCCTGAGGCTCCGTAAGATACTCAGCCCCGTCCTCTGTAATTGCCGCCATCTCTTCCACGGAAATTGTTTTCGTCCCTCCCTCAATTTCCCACATATAAAATCCATCATAGGCAAACACATTCCCGCTGCGAAGCTCCCGGTATGCTTCGGAAGACGGGTTTCGCCCCTCCTGCGCACCCCCCAGGCTCGGCCCGATGTCGTGGGCCACATACCCTACAGGATGCCCGGTATTCCACAGCACATTCAGCGACCCATTCTCGCGCATCCACTCACGCTGAACACGATCAACATCCAGGCCGGTAACCCCGGGCCGCATGGCTTCAAATGCACGCCTGCTGCCTTCCCTTGCAACATTCCAGTATTGTCGGATATCTTCCGGCGGCTCTGTTTCTCGCGGAGCCAGCACGTAGGCAAATCGTTGTATATCAGACACCCAGGTATCGTAAACCCGGATACCAAAATCAATCTGTATCACATCACCGGGCTGTATTACACGATCTGTTGAGTGAGCATGCCCCCGGTCCGGCCCCGAATTCACCAAGGGATTCTGTTCCGGCGACCAGGCATCTTTAACACCTGCATCGGCCATTTTCTGCTTTAGAAAATCTGCAATATCCCGATCGGTGCTTTCATTTGGAATAACCTGTTGATATGCTTCAACCTCCCATTTTGCAGTCAGTTCTGCCGCTTGTCTTAAAATATCCACTTCAGCCGGCAGCTTGACCGATAGCCATTCGTAAACCAGCTCATCTGACGACACGATTCGGTCATTTACAGGTTCAACAAGCATATTTGTAAAGCGCATGTACTGCGAATAGCTGATCCCATCCGCCAGTTCATTCGCCTCGCTATAATTCAGTGCAAGAGTTCCCGTTATATTATCATTGATATATTCCGCAGCTATAACCATAGAATCTTCCGTTCTGTCTACAATTTCAATTGTGTTATGGAGACCAAGTTCCTGCAAAGCAGTCGCCTCGCCGGGCGGGGTAAACACCGTGGATTGAACTTCACCCTCAACCAATTCAAATAAGTAAACGGCCGGAGCCACTGCATTTTCACACCCGATGTGCAGCGCCAGCGGATCGTTGTTATTCGATCGGCAAAAAATTGCCCACGCATCTACTTCCGCTCTCAACATAGCTTCCGGGAGAAGCTTTGTTATTCTCTCCTGCCGTATGTCGGGCCACGGACTTGATTCTGAAAACGGTTGTTCGGCCGCATCCTCTGACTGAGTAGAAGAACATGAGAAAAAGAAAAGCAGACTAACTATGGGGACAATATATCTGTGCATCATAATTTTTTGAATTTACGTGATGTACCTACACTATACTTTTCGGAAAATGAAACGAGACCAAGTGGTAAAGCAACCTAAGCGGACAAAAGTTAAACTAATTCAAAAAAATGGGGCTATCCACTCACAATTTTCGACTCCCCGCCCCTCCTGATGTCACCGGCTCCTGAAAAACCACCGGGGCTCTTACACACTGAATGAGCTCCGCCAAAGAAGAGAGTTTTTTCCTTCCATATTTTTCGGTTAGGATAGTTTTCTGCAGCCCCGTTAATTTCTTCCACATCAAAACCATTTTCTGCATTAAAACGCCCCGCTTCACAGTGAATCCTTGGTGCATTTACTGCATCTTGAAGGTTCATCCCGAAGTCAACCAGGTTTATCAGCACCTGCAATATGGCTGTCCGTATCCGGTTTGACCCTCCCGAACCAAAAGCGACTTTTGTATCCCCGTTCATTGTTAAAATACCCGGTGCCATCATGGACGTTACCCGCTCATTTGGCTTCCAGTTGTGAAACCCTTCAGGATTCAGATCCTGTTCACCCAGCATGTTGTTCAGCATTACATCAGTGCCGGGAACCATCAAACCGCTGCCCTCCCCGTTACTTGATGTAAGGCTGGCAAGATTTCCTTCACTGTCTGCAATGCTGATCTGTGTGGTTCCCCGGAGTGCAGAAATCCTTTCCCTGATTTGCCGGGTGTACATCTTTAATATTGCGGGATCAAGCAACTTGAGTACAGAATCTTCACCCTGGTTACCCGCCTCGGAAAAAGAATCAATCCGGGCTTTGCCGGTCATGTTTTGTACCTGCCCCAGCATATTAATGTATTCTGCCGATCCAAACGTATGCGGTTCAAGGCAGAGTTTTTCCATCATTTGCAGCCCAAATGCAATCAGTACGCCCCCCGAGCCGGGCGGCGGATTTAATGAAAGAGCGTGATCCCTGAAATACATTTTCAGAGGTTTCCGCCTGACCACTTCGTATTGCTTAAAATCTTTCCTGGTCAGATGGCCGCCCGATTCACGGGACATCCTTGAAACGGATTGTGCAATTTCACCTTCATAAAAGAGTGCATCGCCCTCTCTGGCAAGCTGACCCAACAAATCTGCGAGATACGGAAGGCGCAGTGTTTCTCCTTCCCGGATTAATTCATCTCTTTCATTTTTGCTTGAATAGATGTTCCTCGCTTCGTCAGATGCCCGGTAAATGGGTTTCACAATATCAAACACCCCACATTGAAACGGGTTCATCTTTACACCATTCCCGGCAAGTGAAATAGCGGGTTCAGCCAGCCGTTGCATAGGCAATGTGCAAAGGTCTCGGTGAATAGCAAACAGTCCCCGAATAATTCCGGGTGTTGCAACCGATCCCGGCCCAATATGGTACTCTTGCGTGGCCTCGCCAAAATCTGCGGATATAGGATAGAAGTGAAGTTCTTCCGGAGGTCTCTTTTCCAGTGGTGTTTGAACAAAAAAATCGTACAGAGTCTGTTGACCGTAAGAAGTTTCAGCCATCAAAAATCCACCGCCGCCGGGCGATGTGAGTACCGGTTCTGCGGCAAAGGCTGCAAGCTGAGCAGCAACGGCCGCATCGAATGCATTACCGCCATCGCGCAGAATCTCCGCTGCAGCTTTTACAGTTTCCGAATGCCCTGCTGCCACCACGCCTTTTGGATTCGATGTACCTTTTACCATTCTGATACCGGGTCTATAGATTCTATGAAATGAACAGGTCTATGGTACCACAAAGAGAGGAAAGAGAACAGTGAAAAAGTGAAGTAGCACCTTGCGCAATACAGCTCTGCCAAAATAGCCCGTATACCGTCAGGTATGGTATCGCCCCGTTGCGGGTTTGTCGGCGTCCGATGGCCCGCTTATGTTGGTGAGATTAGCTTCGTGATATCTTCGGCTTGATATCGGTTCCAAATCATTCTGCTCTTCTGGATCTGTGGGCATAATTTTATTATGAAACACCAGCATAACCAGGATAGAGGTAGTAATAGCCATATCGGCAACGTTAAATATATAGGGGAAAACCGGCGTATTTCCAATGGTGAGATTAAAATGAATAAAATCTACCACGTGGCCATCCAAAACGCCCCCATAGCCGCCTACAATGCCCATAAATATTCGGTCTGCAATATTGCCAAGTGCTCCCCCTAAAATAAGCCCCATACAGATCAAATAGGCATAGTTAGAGTGACGAAGTGTAAAGAGGATATACGTAAAAATTGCTATGGTTGCTACAATCGCAACAATACTGATCATGGGCGTAGATAACCAGTCCATCCCCATGGCCATGCCCGGATTTTTGGTAAAATTAAGCGCCAGCCAGCCGTCAATTACATCAACGCGATGGAGCTCCGGAGTTGTCCGCACCACCTGTTTGGTGATCTGATCCAAAATCAGAACTATGATAACAGGTGTGATAAGGATCAGTAATTTTTTGCTGCGTAGCGACAAAAGAGAAAGTTTTATCGACGTTTAAGTTTAGCTTCTATACTTAGCTGCGTATGCGGTACTGCTTCGAGGCGGCCCTTTGCAATCTTTTTACCTGTAACTTTGCAAACGCCATAGGTTTTATTTTCTATGCGAACGAGTGCATCGTCGAGGTAACGGATAAACTTTTTAGTACGATTAAACAGCATATAGGTCTTCTCTCGTTCCTGTGCATCCGTACCGGCGTCTGCCATATGAAAAGAGTAAGCAGATTCATCCGATGAATTTTCCATGCTTTCTCTAAGTGAGGTCTGCAGAGTATTCAGCTCATTTTCAGCTTCGTCGCGTTTTTTAATAATAATTTGCTTGAAATACTCAAGCTCTTCATCGCTGTAAGGAGAAATACGATCGTTAGATTTAGTATCTTTTGATGATGCCATAATTCATCTGTTACGTTAGGAATTAATCAACTATTAAGGGTTCGTTGAATTGATATCTCACACATGTCACCTTCAATATCCCATGCTTTTACAAAATCAGGGGTATCGAGCGTTGTGCTTTGAATGTCTTCTGCGAGAGTCTCGTTTTTAATTGTGTCAAGGCGTTCTTTTACAGCTTCCGTAAGCTGATCAGAGCCATCAAAACCGATACGAATGCGGTCCGTCACATCATAATCGGCCTCTTTCCTCATATTCTGTACCCGGTTCATAAATTCGCGTGTCATGCCTTCCCGCAGCAGTTCGCCGGAGATTTCTGTATCAAGCGCCACGGTTATTCCGTCTTCTGTTTCCACCGACCAGCCATCCAGCCCGGTTCTCTGAATTTCCAGCTCTTCACTATTCAGAACTACCTCCGACCCATCCTCCATCGTAAGTGTAAGCGATCCTGATTCTTCAAAACCAGAAATCTCTTCTTTGGTCAAAGCCCCGATTTTCGCGGCAACTTCCTTCATGCGTTTACCCAGACGTTTGCCCAGTTTAGGGAAGTTCGGTTTTGCCGATTTATCCACTATTCCTGAATCATCGTCCACAAACTGAATATCTTTAACGTTTACTTCGTCTAAAATTATATCTTTTACCGCTTCAACAACAGCACGATCTTCACCATCCATAGGAAGGATGATTTTTGACAAGGGCTGACGCACGTTTATGTCGATTTGATTACGCATACGCAAAACTACCGTACTGACGGTCCTGGCCACATCCATCCGCAGCTCCAGCTGTTTGTCAATTGCAGTTTCTTCAACTGTTGGGTAAAACGAAAGGTGAACTGATTTTTCATCTTTGCCGGTCACCTCATTAAGCTGCCGAAACAACCACTCACCCATAAACGGTGCAATGGGGCTGATTACTTTTGCCAGGCTTAGCAAGCATTCATAGAGCGTTTGGTACGCAGCCGTTTTATTGATGCTTTTTCCTTCTTTCCAAAAGCGGCGCCGGCTGCGACGTACATACCAGTTACTCAGCTCCTCCACAAACTCTTCAATGCCGCGGGCGGCTTTTGTGGGCTCATAATCATCAAGATGTTCATCCACCTGCTTGATTGATGTGTTCAGCCGCGAGATAATCCAACGATCCATTTCCGTACGCTCTGATTTTGGCAGAGGTGATCCGGAGTAGGTGAACCCGTCAATATTCGCGTACATCGCAAAGAATGAGTAGGTATTCACGATCGTATTAAAAAACTTACGCTGGGTCTCCTGCAGGCCGGTTTCACTGAACTTCAGGTTTTCCCAGGGAGATGAATTACTCATCATATACCATCGAACCGTATCGGCACCATAGGTTTGAAGCATTTCAAAGGGATCAACCGTATTCCCCTTTGACTTACTCATCTTCTCGCCGTTTTCATCCAGTACCAGACCGTTCGACACTACATTGTTGTAGGCCGGTTTATCAAATAGCATTGTGCCCAGTGCGTGCAGCGTATAGAACCAGCCACGGGTTTGATCTACTCCCTCGGCAATAAAGTCGGCCGGGAAGTTATCTTTAAATTTATCTTTGTTTTCAAACGGGTAGTGCCACTGTGCCCATGGCATGGAGCCTGAATCGAACCAGACATCCATGAGGTCGGGCACGCGCCGCATGGTGCCGCCATCAGGGGCATCCCAGGTGAGTTCATCAATATAAGGGCGATGGAGATCAATTTCTTCATCCTCAGAAAGCCCGGCTTTTTTCCGGAGTTCTTCCACACTGCCGATACATTCTACATATTCGGGGTCTTTATCGCTCATCCAGATCGGCAGAGGCGTTCCCCAGTAGCGCTGGCGTGATACGGCCCAGTCTACGTTGTTTTCGAGCCAGGTTCCAAACCGGCCGGTACCGGTACTTTCGGGCTTCCAGTTAATCTTTTTATTGTAGTCCACCATCTTTTGCTTCACGCTGGTGGTTTTGATAAACCACGATTCCACCGGGTAACTCATCAAAGGTGTGCCCTTGCGCCAGTCGAATGGATAATTGTGGAGATAGGTCTCATGCTTATACATCAGGCCTTTTTCCTTAATCGCACGGCTGATATCCTTATCGGCATCCTTAAACCACTGTCCCTCATAATCACCGACAACGCCTTCAAACCGCCCTTCGGGACTGATAGGATTGAACATGGGAATGCCGGCTTTTTGCCCGGTTGCATAGTCATCAGCACCAAATGCCGGAGCTATATGAACAACGCCGGTGCCGTCCTCAGTAGTCACATAATCAGCGGCTACAACCCGCCATGCATCTTCCTTTTTAAATTCTTTCAGCGCATAATCAAAAACGGGTTTATAGATCCATCCAACCAGATCACTGCCTTTGTATGTTTCAACAACTTCATAATCCTCATCAATTGCATCCTCAAGGCACTCTTTAGCCAGAATCAGGTGTTCACTTTTCCCATCTTCCTCAATCCTGATTTTCACATACTCCAGCTTCGGATTCACTGCCAGTGCCATATTGGAAATGATGGTCCAGGGAGTTGTGGTCCATGCAAGGAAACTTACGTTATCGTCGGCGTCCAGGGGAAATTTCACATATATGGAAGGGTCCTGCGTCTCTTTATATCCAAGACTTACCTCGTGTGAGGAGAGAACTGTACCGCTGCCGGGAGAATACCACTGTATTTTATAGCCCTGGTAGACAAGGTCTTTCTCATAGAGCTGCTTAAAAGCCCACCATACCGATTCGATATAGTCGTTCTCGAACGTTACGTAGGGATTCTCCAGATCAACCCAATAGCCCATACGGTTGGTCAGGTCGTCCCATAAATGCTTGTATTTCAGTACACTTTCGCGGCATTTGGCGTTGTACTCGGCCATGCCATAGTCTTCCACCTGGGAGCGCCCTTCAAGTCCAAGCTCTTTTTCCACCTCAATCTCAACAGGTAACCCGTGGGTGTCCCAGCCTCCTTTTCGGTCTACCCTGAACCCTTTCAGCGTTTTGTATCGGCAAAAAAGGTCTTTAACAGTGCGGGCCATTACGTGATGAATGCCGGGCTTACCATTGGCCGTTGGAGGACCTTCATAAAATGTAAACGGAATTCCGTCAGCCCTTGATTTCAGGCTTTTTTTGAAAATCTTTTGGTCTTTCCACCAATTCAATATTTCAACTTCCGCTTTTGGGTACGCAAGCTGCTTTACTTCATCGAATTTTTTACTCATACAGAACGAGTTCGTTCTAAAATGTAAACTATGATAAGTACCTAATATACGAAAAGGTATGCAATGAATTTAACTATCCGTTCACAGATTTTTCCCGGACAATATATATCTGAGGTTCTCATTAGCCCGCAAAACGTTGAAAAACAACTGTATCCGGCCGATCCAGGCCTGAGTCGTTTTATTATTATCAGCAAAAGAAAAATCCGCTTATACCGAAAATGAAACAATAGATTACAGGATCACTATATTTACTTGTGAGTCCACTCCGAAAAGTTAACCGTTCTGAAAATTAGTAGCTCAAGCTTACATAATGTAGATTTATTTGTTTCGAACTCACCCTATCCCCTCTCTAAAGAATCAGAGAGGGTCATATGGTCTTAATTATTTAAGCTTGTAACAGACATCAGTTCTTTATTTGACTTTTCGGAGCGGGCTCACTTGTAGAGTAGTGATAACCTACAGCACAGGCAGACCAATAAACGAAACGGACATATTATGGGGAATTTTCTGAAATATCTATTCATCGGGTTGGTGGTGATTACCATTGCAGGAGGCCTGATATTTACGTTCACCATCGATCGAATTGTACAGAACGGCATGGAGGATATGGGTTCTGAAATGACCGGCACCACAGTTTCTGTGGAGGGTGTATCGATATCTCCACTCTCGGGGCAAGGAACCATTACCGGGTTCACAGTGGCAAATCCTGAAGGATACAACCGCGATGAAGCCATTCGGGTTGAAGAAATTTCTATTGAACTGGACGTGATGAGCCTTTTTGCGGATGAGATGGTTATTCGGGAACTGATTCTCGAATCCCCGTTTATCCAGATCGAGCAAAAACTGCCGGAAAATAATATTCGTGAAATTATGGAAGCGATTGAGGCAGCCTCCGATGAGGAAACCGAAGAGTCGTACCTGATCATCGACCGTTTTTTGATGAGAAACGGATCAGCAGATCTCTACACGGAAGTCGGCGGCGAACGGTCAGCCACAGTTCAACTTGAGGAGCTTGAGCTGACTGATATCGGACGGGAGGAGACCGGCCAGACCACCCGTCAGGTAGTCCGCCAAATTGCTGAACCCGTGGCCGAACGCGCCTTACAGGCGGCCATTGAGAGTGGCGGCGAACAGATTCGCGATGCGCTTGAAGGCCTTTTTAATTGAACTGCGAACTGTTCGTGCTAACCTGAGTTCGATTCTTAATCAATGACATCAAAAGTCCCCCTTTTCCCGAGGGGATGCCCACGGCGAAAAAGGGATACAGGGGGATGTTCAACAAATCAGTGGAAAAACCGATGAACACCCCTCTTGCCGAAGGCACTCCTTCGGAGATATCTCCCCTTTTTAGGGGCTGTGAGAAAATTGAATTCCAAGGAAAACGTACCTAAATAAATTAAGGTTTCTGAGTTTTCCAGCGCTACCAGTCTTTCTGACTCACCCCCGCCCCCTCTCTATCGCGCCCTGGCGGGACTTGACAGAGAGGGGAGCTTTGAAATGAATCATAGTGCCTTAAAAGTTTAACAAAGTCGAATTTTGTTATCATTTTTTCTCACAGCCTATTTAGGGGAGACTTCGTACCGAATAATTGTGATTGATTAAGAATCGAACTCAGGTTGCTAAGGTAATATCGGCTTCTTACGATATACCGAATCCCGCCCTTTTGTTTCAAACCTGCCAAATAATCTACATCAGTTTCGATCCGGGCGGCACATCATCATCAGGCACACAGAGAACTATGTGGCCGTCCTCGTTACTGAAACCGGTAACCAGGCACTCCGACATAAATGGCCCGATCTGCTTTGGCGGAAAATTCACAACACCTATAACAAGTTTGCCCTCTAACTCTTTCGGTGTATAAAGATCTGTAATTTGCGCGCTGGATTTCTTCTCTCCAATTTCGGGACCAAAATCTATGGTAAGTTTGTAGGCAGGTTTGTGCGCTTCCGGGAACAGTTCCGCAGAAATAACCCGCCCCACACGCAGCTCCACTTTCTCAAAGTCGTCCCAGGTAATAGTATTCCTCCTATTTCTACATTTAATCATAAGTGGTTTAATTCTCTGATCCTCTGGGTCGGAAAAAGATAAAAGTCCCCCTTTTGCCGCGGGCATTCCTACGGGGAAAGGGGGAAGCGAACGGAGTGAGCTGGGGGATGATTTTCTGAGTTCAGAATTGTCCATTTTTTGGTTAAGATGCACATTAGATCATCCCCCATTGCCCCCTTCGAAGGGGGACACTCCAGAATAAACTTCAAATTTAACTAAATAGTTATGGGTTTTACGTTGATACCTCGCGAGCTCTGCTCCGAGGTAGTTCATTGAGGTTGAATGTAGCAGTGTCTATAAAACATCTTTCAGGAAGCGTCCGGTGTGGCTCTCATCCATATCTGAAATCTCTTCCGGCGTGCCTTCACCCACAATCTGCCCACCGGCAAAACCGCCCTCGGGCCCGATGTCGATCAGCCAGTCGGCCGATTTGATGACATCCAGGTTGTGTTCGATAATAATCACCGAATGCCCCTGGTCTACCAGCTCATTGAACGATTTCAGCAGTTTTGCGATATCCTCGAAATGCAGGCCGGTAGTTGGCTCATCAAAAAAATACAGGGTCTGATCGGTATTTGTTTTTGAAAGAAACTTCGCCAGTTTCACGCGCTGGGCTTCACCGCCGGAGAGGGTTGTAGCACTTTGCCCCAGCTTCAGGTAACCAAGCCCCACATCTTCAAGAGGTTGCAATTTGCTGATGATGGAGTTTTCATCCACAAAAAATTCAATGGCATCACTCACGCTCATCTCAAGCACATCGTGAATATTGTGGCCACGGTATTTCACCTGCAAAATATCTTTCCGGAATCGCGTGCCATTGCACTCTTCGCACACCAGCTCGATATCGGCCATAAACTGCATCTCAATTTTTTGCACGCCCTCGCCCTGGCAGCTTTCACAACGCCCGCCGGGAACGTTAAACGAAAAGTGACCGGGTGTGTAACCCATAATTTTTGCCTGTCGGGTATTTGAGAACAGATCCCGAATTCCATCGAATGCTTTCGTATACGTTGCCGGGTTCGACCTCGTTGACCGGCCAATCGGGCTTTGGTCCACCATCTCTACGGCTTCAATATTCCGGACTCCGTCTATTCCCCGGTTACGCCCCACTTTATCTTTCCAGCTCCCAAACTGCTTCTGGATGTGAGCGTAAAGTGTGTCGTGCACCAGCGTGGATTTCCCTGAACCGGAAACACCGGTTACGCACACGAGTTTTCCCAGCGGGAACTCCACATCAATACTTTTGAGGTTGTGTTCGGATGCGCCGGTAACCGAAATCGATTTTCCATTCCCTTTCCGCCGTTTTTCAGGTACCGGGATCTCCATACGTCCGCTCAGGTATTTGCCGGTGAGCGTTTTCGCCTGCAGCAGGTCTTCATACGCACCACTGAAAACAATCTCTCCGCCGTGTGAGCCTGCAAATGGCCCGATATCGATAATGTTATCCGCCGATTTCATCATTTCAGGATCGTGTTCAACAACCAGAACCGTGTTGCCGATATCCCGGAGTGATTTCAGAATGCTGATCAACCGATCGTTATCACGCGGATGCAGTCCGATTGTGGGTTCATCCAGCACATACAGGCTGCCGATCAATGAGCTCCCAAGAGAGTTGGCAAGGCTGATCCGCTGTGACTCACCGCCGCTGAGCGTGTTTGTGAGACGATTGAGCGTAAGGTAGTCGAGCCCCACCTCATCAAGATACTTCAGCCGTTTGCGAATCTCGTACAAAATCTGACCGGCTACTTCTTTTTGGAAATCCGTGATCTCCAGGTTTTCAAAAAACTCACGGGCATACCCGATGGTCATTTCGGTTACTTCACCGATATGCAGATCGTTGATCTTCACATAAAGCGCGTCTTTTCGAACCCTGTATCCTTCACACTCCGGGCAGCGGCTATACCCGCGATAGCGGGAATAGAATACCCGCATATGAACCTTGTAAAACTGACTTTTAACCTCTTCAAAAAATCCGTGAATGCCAATATATTCATCCTTGCCCTTCCAGATAATGCGCCTGGTCTCCTTACTCAGGTTTTTATAGGGTTCATCAATGGGCAGCTTATAACGAGCGGCTACCTTTATAAAATCTTTGAGGTGCCTGTTAAATTTAGGGGAATCAAATGGTGCGATAGCACCGCCGCGAATGGTTTTATCGTGATCGGGTATCACAAGGTCCTCATCAATACCGGACACCTTTCCAAAACCTTCACATGAGTCACACGCACCAAATGGATTATTGAAGGAGAACATCTGCGGTGATGGCTCGATAAATTCCATGCCGTCACGCTCAAACCGCTCGCTGAACGGATGCTCTTTACCATCACGAATCTTCACGGTGCAACGGCCGCTTCCCTCACGAAAGGCTGTTTCCAGAGAATCGGCAATCCGGCTGCGCGTGGCGTCGTCATCTTTCAGGGCCAGGCGGTCTACCAGTACCCGGTGTTTTTCAGGCTTGATGGATTTCGGATCCACATCCTCCCGGGTGAGATCAGTTACCGATTCATCTGCAGTGTTCAAAATTCTTGTTAGCCCCTTCTCTTTCAACACGGCAAGCTCATCCTTCATCTTGCGTCCCTTTCGGAGGTCAATCGGAAAGAGAACGTAGAATTTCACTCCCTCATCGTACTCATCAAACAGTTCGGCAAGGATCGATTTCGTGGAATCTTTCTGAACCGGTTTTCCTGATTTCGGAGAAATAGTTGTGCCAATCCGCGCGAAAAGAAGCCGGACATAATCGTAAATCTCTGTAGTGGTACCCACAGTTGATCGGGGATTGGAAGATGTGGTTTTCTGCTGGATCGCCATTGCGGGAGAAATTCCCTGCATGAAATCAACATCCGGTTTATCCATACGCTCCAGGAACTGACGCGCGTAGCTTGAAAGGCTCTCTACGTAGCGTCGCTGTCCTTCGGCGTAAATTGTATCGAATGCGAGACTCGATTTACCTGACCCGGATACACCAGTCACCACCGTGAGCTTGTTACGGGGTATCTCCACATCCACATTTTTGAGATTGTGAACGCGAGCGCCTTTTACGACGATGGGCCTGTCTTTTGCCTGCGATCCGTTCTTTGAAATTCTGGCTGAAGTTGCAGGGGAGTTGCTCATGCGATGATTGATAAATATGAAATTACCTAAACAGGTAAAGATACGAAAAGTGTGTGCGAAACTGAATCAGTATAATACTCCGAGATATGTAACCACAGAAATGAGCAGCTCGTTTCGATCTGCCCAATGGAATAGTATGTTTGGCGGCTGACTTGTAATCCTGCCAGTCTTTACACTGTTTCTGCGGGATGACGTGTTAGTGACACCCATCAGGATGAAATTTAGTCACCGCGAATCCTTTTTACAGCACCGTGCCATATCAAACCAATACCTAATATAGACAACCCGCTGCCCCAGATGGCCGGCTCAATCCAGAAGGCCAGAAAGAGGCAACCAAACAGACCCAGGGCCGGAATCACCCGGGGATAGAGACGTAAATCAGACGGCAGCATAAAGGCCGAAAGGTTGGTAATAGCGTAATATATTAACACCGTGAACGCACTGAAAGACCAGGTGAACACCACATCCCCGCTCAGTACCAGCAGGCTGATGATCAGGGCCGTGCCCCAAACTGCAGCTACGGGACTTTTTGTCTCCTGCCTGATCGATGAAAGCGCATGCGGCAGATCCTTTCGGCGTGCCATCCCAAGCATCACGCGGGACAGACCAAGTAAAAGGTTTAAGAGTACTCCCAGCATTGCCGTGATTGCGGCAAAGGTAATAACAGGACCTATCACAGGAACGGATAGTGCCTGTGCAGCGATCATCAGCGGTGCCGCCTCACCATCTACAGTCCGGCCAAATGCTTCTGCCCCCAATATTTGCAGCGCGGTAAGGGATACAGCCAGGTAGAGTACTACAATCAGGATCATAGCCAGGATAATCGCCTTTGGGATGGTTTTGCGCGGTTCGGCTACTTCTTCGCCAAGCGTGGCAATCCGCCCATAACCGGTGTAGGCCACAAACATCAGGGCAGAGCCATACAGAATTGTAGATAGGGATGTATCCGTAAACGCGTCCTTTACAGGCTGCATGGGCAGGCCATTTTTTAAAAACCCCGTGGTTATAAATGCTGCAAGCCCCGCAAGAGTAAGTCCCACAATAACCGTATTTGCCCGATTACTCCGGCTGATGCCGCCCGATACAAGCCCGGTCATTAGTACCAGCAGAACCAATCCCGCAACCACAATAAGCCAGGAGGGGGAATTATATCCCAACGCGTAAAAAATGTAGCCGATACAGCCCAGAACAGCCGTAGCTGCGGATGCCGATTTAGCTACGAGAAACATCCATCCTGCCGTAAAACCGAACCAGGAGTTCAGAAAACGGTAGCCATACTCATAGGTCCCACCGCTGACGGGATGTGCTGCCGCGAGCTGTGCACTGCTTAATCCATTCAAAGTTGCCAGTACAGCTGCAATCACAATCGCTATAATCACACCGTTGCCCGAAATTTGAGTGGCAATGGCAATACTTACAAAAATTCCTGTACCGACAATGGAGCCGAGTCCCATAAAAATGGCCCCCGGTGTTCGTATCGACCGGCTAAGTTCGTTTTTCATGCAAATGAGTATGTATTGAACAAAGATTGAATGACCGGAGAATAATCAGGCATGATTTTTTTGCAACCGGTTAAAGTCCACCGACCAGTAGCCACCCCCCTTTAATCAGGAGAAAGATACTGCCGGTCAGCATTACCAGGTCGTTGCGCGACTCATGAAGCATGCTAATGTATTAACCGCAAAGTTCGATAAGAACGCAAAATATTTATAATCAGTAACTTAACCCTTGTAAAGGCTATACTAATTAAGTGGTAGCAACACTAAGCAGCCCATAGTGATTGAGTTCCCGCAGGCTCAAGCCCCAGAAACCGGATCAGGATATAAGTTTTATCGTCGTTTGTACGGATCAAATGCTGGTGGATCATTTTTGTGAAAGTATGGATTTCAGATATCCCGATGAGTTTACAGAGCTTAATATAACATTATCGTAACACAGCAGTTATTATTTCAATATGTTTGGGTCTGTCCAAAAAGATCCCGGTATTATAAACAAGTTATCTATTTCGTCATCCCGGACCCCGATCCGCTCACCTTTTCCCCGCGAAGCGATATCATCTGATCATATCAACGGATGTAGATGCGTAACAATAGGGTGCGATCCGTTATGTTTCAGAACCAAGGAAAGGATACCTCTTATCTGCGAACCTCAGCCGGAACCAACAAGATTCCTTTTGGATCAAAAAACCCCCAGATTGGAATTTTGCCCACAGGCAGTCTCGCCGAGCATAGCCCTCTCCTAATTTTCTTTATTGCGGCAAATCTCATACAATGAAATGAACCAACACTTACATCCATCATCATAATGAATCATCGTTACCGACTGCTTTTCACCATATTCATCACACTGCTGTTAGCGGATGTGACCTACTCACAGGATCGTCAGCGGGTTCGTGAGCTCGGCATCACTCCAGGCATCCTCTCACCCGGCGCTCTGAATGCTATTACCGATGTGGAGGGAGTTTTGGTTGGCCATCACACACTGGTAGACGGGGATGATACCCGAACCGGTATAACGGCTATCTTACCTCATCACGGCAATATGTTTCGGGAGCGTGTTCCGGCCGCTGTATATGTGGGCAACGGGTTTGGCAAAGCGCTTGGATTCACCCAGGTTCAGGAGCTGGGGGAGCTGGAAACACCACTGGCGCTCACCAATACGCTGAGCATTTTTAATGCAGCACACGGCGTAGCCGATTATGTACTGAACCAACAGGGAAATGAAGATGCACGGTCGGTCAACCCGGTAGTGGGCGAAACCAATGATGGGTTCCTGAACGATATCCGCGCGAGGGTGATCAACACAGAGCACGTTTATAAGGCAATTGAATCGGCAGAGAGCGGACAGGTAGCTGAAGGGAATGTGGGTGCCGGTACCGGCACA
Source organism: Balneolaceae bacterium (assembly GCA_041686215.1). Classification (GTDB taxonomy): domain Bacteria; phylum Bacteroidota; class Rhodothermia; order Balneolales; family Balneolaceae; genus SW132. Next base: position 22,994 of record JAWLEH010000036.1, read on the forward strand.
AGAGCCCTGGGTTTTAAAGCAGGCATCGGAACCTCATCACGCCAGCTTCCCGAAAGCCGGGGCGGGTATACGGTAGGCGTGCTGGTTCAGTCCAATTTTGGCGGTATACTTACCGTTGATGGCGTTCCGGTGGGCGAAGAGCTGGGAAATCACTACATGTCGGACGAGGTGCCGTATGAGGTTTCTTCAGAAATTGAGGCCGCAGATACTAACATGGGAGATTTGAACTTAGAAGTAGAACCAAGTCGACAGTCCACTGAAAGTGTACAGTCGACGGACAGATACGATTATGACGTGGATGGATCGATCATGATTGTGGTAGCAACGGATGCACCGGTGACATCCCGCAACCTCCGGCGGCTGGCAAAGAGAGCAATGCTGGGTGTGGCCCGTACCGGAGGATTTGCCTCAAACGGCAGCGGGGATTACGTAATTGCGTTCTCCACTCACGCGGATGTACGCCGAACTATTGATTCTGAAAGTGATGTGACCGAAATTCGGGAACGTTCCAACTCTGCGATGTCGCCTTTGTTTCTTGCAGCCGTTGAAGCAACTGAAGAGGCCATCCTGAACTCCATCTTTATGGCTGAATCCATGACCGGCCACGAGGGCAGAACAATGGAGGCTATTCCGGTGAATGAGGTGATGGAGATCACGAAAAAATACCGATCGGCCGACTAAAGTACAGACAACATTCTTCAATTCTGCTATTCACTAATTCAGCACTATCGAAAGGACTCCCGGCCTGGTTTAGTTGATTCGGCCCCGCCTGAACCAGTTGATTTTAAAGAAGCCAACATGAGCGGTATGTGGTGGGTTAACTATCAAATTATACGCAGAAAAGAAGTTTAGAGTACATGATTTTATACAGGGCTGCTTCAATTTGAGAATCCCTGAAAATACATGAAACAATATAATTCTAACTATGATTTAAAGTTTCATTTTCTTACCCTTTGCACTGAGTGATAAAATCAGGCTAAATAGAGTGAAGAGAATCACTGGTAGACTGACGATTGTTAGAGTAATCTGCTCTGCTTTCTTTGTAATAGAAGTTTAGCAGTAAACCTGTCTGTATTATTAGCCCTGGATATTGTAAAGCTCGCCTAAAACTGAAATCTAACCATTTTTTTTACAAGAGGACTTGTTAAATGGACTTATTACGTTACCGTCTCATGCCGCTGGCGGCGCTCATCTTCTTTGTAACCGGAATTCAACCACTATACGCTCAGGATACCGGATGGCAACTTGAAATTGCCGGCGAAGATCCGGCAGGTAATTCTTCAAACATTGTGATAGGAACATCAGATGAAGGTACTGATGGATATGACTCTGCCCTCGATCAGTTTGCCCCGCCTGCTCCGCCAAATGGTTCTTATGACCTGAGAATAGTAGATGATAATGATGATTACTTCCGCCAAATAGGTCCACTCACTATAGTTTCATCAACGTGGTCAATTTCAACACGTCCCTCTGATGATGACGAATTTGTTACTCTAAGCTGGGACACCTCGGTACTGACAGAGGCAGAAGGTGTTTTTGAACTCGAATACTCAACTGAATCCGAAACACAGGTCATAGACATGAGGGAGTCCGGAAGTGCAGAACTCCCGACCGGCGAACAGTCAGTAACCATTAATCATGTAGTACAACAATCCGTTACTGAAACGTATAGCGAGGGCTGGCAACTTATTGGGTACCCGGCTGAGTCATCAGGAGCCGATCCCTACACCGTTTTTCCAAGTGCTATCCCCGGAACCTTTTTTACACATCAGGGCAGTTATTCTGAACCTGAGTCGCTTGAGCCCGGAATTGGGTATTGGATTCGCCTGTCGGAAGAAGAAACGGTTGATTTAGAACCCCCGTTTTTTTCCGGGGTCTCCCTTTCATTCGAACCGGGTTGGTACATCATTTCAGGTCCCGGTGTTGAACTACCGGTTTCCAGTGTGTTTAATGCCGATGGTGCTGATTTTGTGGAGGGTTCTCTCAAAAAATTCAGTCTCGAAAATGGATATGAAGACGCAGATACTCTCCGCCCGGGCAGAGGCTACTGGGTGCGATCTAACGGTACTTTTAGCATCGAGATCAACGGCAATTCTACTTCTTCTCAGTCCAAGCAGCCTGTGGAACAGCTCGCCGGACCTGAAAATTTTTCTGAATTTACGGTACAGAATGACTCTAATAATCCGCTGACCTTTTTTCTGGGCGAATCACTTGAAGATGAGTCAGTTAATCCTCTCAGCTTCAGCATGCCGCCAATACCTCCAAATGGAGCATTCGATATAAGATTCACTAATGACAGTCGTATCGCTACTAATGGTGCCGGTACCCTTGCGGTGCAATCGCCGGGTGAATCTATGGTTCTGACTTACCCCGGCAACAATTCGGAAATACCCCTGGAATTTGAAATTACCCGAAAAGGCGTGGAAGATAATCAGCTGGTTGTTCTGGCACCGGGCGGCGAGCAAACAGTTGACGGTTCAGACATCACAGAAATTGATGTTTCATTGGGTGTTGTAAGTTCCAATGAAACTGAAAATGAACGCCCGAACCGACTTGAACTGGCACAGAATTATCCAAACCCGTTTAACCCGGTTACAGTAATCGGGTATTCACTGCCCCGGTCTTCAGAAGTCTCGATCGAAATTTACGATATGACCGGCCGGCGTGTTGCAGTACTGAATGAAGGTGTTCAAAATGCAGGGAGACATTCTGTAGAGTTCGACGCATCGGATCTTTCCAGCGGTATTTATATGTATCGGCTGCATTCTTCCGGTAATGTGCTTACACGGAAAATGACGCTTGTAAAATAGTTTTTGCCCTAAGTTCGATTCCTGAGTCTACTCCGAAAAGTCATACGTTCTGAAAATTAGTAGCACAAGCTTAAATAATGTAGGTTTCCCTTCCGTACTTACCCTAAATCCCTCTCTACTTAATAAAGAGGGATTAAATGTCTAAATTATTTAAGCTGGTTTGTTTATTGATTTACTTTTTGGACAGCCTCGCGTAAGGTCTAAATTATATAAGCCTGTAGCAGTCCAGGAAGGACGTCATCCCGCGCTTCCCCAACGGGATCTCCCATCCCTTATAGGGCAGGAGATACCACGCCGAGGTATGGTATGACCGTATTGAAAATGAATTTACTAAACAACCGCCCTTTCTGACCTTCTTTAGAAGTTTTTCTATCATTTTGAATCGAACTCAGGTTTGAAGGTCTTTATCAAAAACAAATTTGTTCAGCGGCCTTCCGGTCCTCTTTGGTAAGTTCAATACGCGGAACAATTTGCTGATCGCCCATCAGTGAAAACATTACCGAGCTTGAATCACCGTGATGGCTGAGGCCAAGTGCGTGACCCAATTCATGAGCCAGGATAAGGGTAAGCTCCCCGGAGTTCATGAATTGATTTACCGTGACCACACCACCATCGGCTGCCTTTTGATAGGTGGCTTTTGTGAAGCGAAGATCTCCCGCATACTCGTCGTTATACCTGTCGACCAGTTCATTATATTCTTCATAGCTCTTGTTCAGCTGATCCAGCTCGTAATTGATAGACTGGGCAAGCTGATCCAGCCGGTTGCGTAGTTCCTGTACACGGTCTTGATTCTGCTCAACAGCTTCTTTTCGGTTTTCGAACACGGGAACTTCTTCTTCTGTAAAACCACCGCTATCATTCTTTTCTGACACCCAACGATTCAGCTGATCGAGTTCTTCAGCGGTTTCCTCGGCAAAGGTTTTGTACTCTTCTGATTCCCGCTCGAAACGCTCCCGTTTTTCATCGTGCTGCTGCTGGCGCTGATCAAGACGAGCCTGCAGGCTACGTATTCTTTCACGAAACCGAAGCTCACTGTCTGTGCGCTCCTGCCGCCCGTCATAAACCAGCCGAATCAATATATCCGCATTTGTTTTCGCTGAATCATACTCCCCAGCGTTACGGAGCAACGGCTGTGAACGATTGAAGTTCCAGGCGGACGCAGCTTCATTTACTACCGACTCCAGCTCCTCTTTGGAAATTGAAAATCTGGGGTCAATATCACCAATAGCATATTGCAGAGGTTCGCTGCAGGGTTTGGTTTGAGAAATTGCTGATATACCGGATGAGATAGGTTTATAAACATATACCCCTGCCGCAAGAAAAACAGTAATAAAAATAAGAACCAGGTATTTCAGAGAATCACTCATGAGGTTGACTCCGGATCAACAATAATAAACAGGTACGTAAACTGTTCGAAACCGGTGATTATTATATTTCCGCCGGTTTTGCTGAATTAATATCGGTTATTTGGATAAAACTTACATCTGAACAGGTACTTCAATTGTTATCGGCCCGTGATCTTCAAAGTTCAGGGTAAGCTCAAATGAATCACCTTCTGCAAGCCGTCGGGTTACCTGGATCAACATTATATGCACCCCTCCCTGTTCAAAACGAACTGTTGATTGGGAGGGAATCTCCAGCTCTTCCACTTCACGCATTCCCATCATACCCTCTTCTCTTTCGTATGATTCATGCACTTCTGTGCTTTGGGCGATATCTGACTCCACAGAAGCTAATACGTCATCTTCATTACTATAATTGGTGATAAGGAAATATGCTGCACTCATTCGCCCTTCAGCTGCCGGCCGAGACCATGCACCATCAACTTCAATTCCCTCTCCCTCAGTTAGTTGTTCATCGGGTGTATCGTCAGAACGCTGCTGGCATGAGCCGGCAATGCCCATTAAAAAAACGGCGGAAATTATCAGAATCATTTTATTCATCAGAACTTGATCAGGTATGGAAAGTTTTCACTCAAATATTACAGCTCACTAAGATCCTCAGCCACATAATCTACGGGGGTCATACTGCCGCCATAATCAAATACCAGGCGGCTTTCACGGTCGATAAGTAAGATCTTATCCGAGTGATTTAAGAAATAGATCTCTTCACCGGTGTCGGATTCCCTCTGGTCGCTTACAGATACTCGAACGCTTACCCGTTGCATAAGACGGTCAATTTCTTCTGAACTACCGGTTAAAAACCGGAAGGGGGCTTTATCCATATCAAACGCATCGGCGTAACTCTTCAGCACTTCAGGTGTATCCCTTTCCGGGTCGAAGGAAATCAGAGCAAACCGGGTCCCCTCGGGATGGGTGTCGGCAGCATGAATTTTTTTAACATTTGCCGTAATGAACGAACAGATATCGGGGCAGTTAGTATAGATAAACCCTACAACCAAAGGGTCTCCCTCAAAATCATCCGGGAAGGTGACATCATCCCCGTTCTGATCCACCAGCGTAAACGATTCATTGCTGTAATCATCAAGACGCTCGGGTCCGCAGCTTTGCAGAAACACTACGGATAAAAGGACAACAAAGAACAGGCTACCTGAAGAAAGGAAACAGCACTTCATAAAATTGAATTTGACGATATTGATATTCAGCAATAAAGATACTGTTTGCGAGTGAAACAAGTGTGAAGAGATCACTGGTTGAAATCGAATTACTCCTGACTTCCGCACTTTTTTACTTTGAAGATTTTCGGTATTGATAATCAATGACTTCTAAATGTTCAGATAAGAGTTTAGGTGTCCCGAAGAAAATTGAACTCTTTTTTATGGTTCCTGATTGCCGGGAGAAAATAGATCGCTGTAAACTGGAAATAACCACTTTGGATTCCGAAGCCGCGCTGTGATTGCTTCCGGCCTTGAATTGCCTGTACGGGGAAGTGGAGGCGTGCATGACGAATCCTCAGCCACGCAGGGCAGGCATATTGCATTGGCAACGGGATGAGTAAGGCGTGGCCTTGGATTCGTTCGACTCCGCTTTCACGTACGCTTGGGAATTCACAGCCTTGACCTTTTGGTCCTTTTGGGTCAAGCCAAAAGGTCATAAGCAATTAGATTCATCCCTATCCTGCTATAGGTGTCCCGATGCGGAAGTCAGGAAACAAGTGTGAAGAGATCAATGGTTGAATTCGAATTACTTTCCCGTAAATTATTCGGTAAACTGGATTCATTCCTGTTTTGTTTGAATGGCTAAGAATCAATCCTGATGATACTACGGTAGATAAAAGGGAATCGATTTAGGGGTTACCTGTGTAAGATGGATCCTACACACCAATCAAGAAATGCTTTCGTTTAAGAGGATAATGTTCAAAATAACGATCGAAGCTTAGATAGATTCACCACTCTAATCCTTCACTGCAAACTGCAGAAGCGCATCCATCTCCACAAATTCCAGTGTTTTTTCATGAGTGGCTTCCAGAACCACCATCGGGGCTTTGCCGGCTTCGTACGCTTCTGCCCACCGCTGTGCACACAGGCACCAGCGGTCACCCGGTTTTAGCCCGGGAAAGTTCCATTGAGGCCGCGGAGTTGAAAGATCGTTTCCACGGGATTTCGAAAATTCCAGAAACTCCGCTGTCATCACTGCACAAACTGTATGTATGCCATGATCCTGCGGGCCGGTGTTGCAGCACCCATCCCGGTAAAAACCGGTTTTCGGGGATTCACTGCATGTAATTAAGTCGGAACCGAAAACATTTTTACTCATTTTTAATCTCTTTACAGGTCAGGATGTTATTTCGCAACTGGGAAAGCATACACTAACTCCATTTGTCCTGAAGCGGCGACTATTCTAAAACCGGAACGCTAAAAGATTAACCCTGTCATTGCCTGGTGAATTAATCAAGTACATACATCGCGGTGGCAAAAAGAGTAAACAGAATTGCTTTGATTACTTTCAAATACTGTTCAACACTTTCCCGGTGCTTATTCAAACCTCTACTCCTTTTGCAATAAAGCTGCCACGACAAATGAAGTCGTTGCCCCATTAACGCTAAACCTGCAAATGCCATTCGCTGCTCTTTCTCTTGATTTATTGACGCCGACGCTTTCTCCCGCACCTGTTATAAAATGAGTATCCGGAAAGCTGATTTAATCAAGTGTCAAGGATTTTCGACATCGAATGTATTGGACGTTGCGGCGAGCGATTCGGTGGTTTCGGCCGTTATCGTTTGATCCGTACCCGTGTCTGTCACCGTCACTGAAACGGTAGCCACACCATCGGTGAATGTAGCGTTGGCCGGTTCAATTGTACCG
>JAWLEH010000005.1:0-33162 GCA_041686215.1 Balneolaceae bacterium
GCGATTCTCATGTAATGAAATCTCCTTGTTATGGAGCGGATCTGTTAAAAGTGACAAAGAGTTTAAGCTGGCTAAACAAGCTCTTGATCCGCTGGACTGTATTCACCTTGGAGGAAAGCCGCTGGCCATAAAAGCGGCCTCGAATGTTCGGTTTCTCCGATCAAAAGGCACCACCATTCGTAAAACTGTGGATATGCTCATCGGAACCTGGTGCATCGAACATGACGTAGAGCTGCTACACAACGATAAGGACTTCGATCAAATAGCAACTCAGCTGCCGTTACGGGTGTATGTTTAGTTGATGTTGTTTTTTCTGCTTTATCTGTCAAGATTTTTCGAGCCATCGGGCCATGCGTTTTTTGGCATCGGCATTAGAAACAACCCGATCTTCAAGAATGGCTTTTTCCCCTGGCTAAGCCTTCCAGCAATGATAATTTCTTTTGAATATGTTCGAAATAGTCTACGTCAACCAAATAAGCAGATGGTTTTCCGTACTCCGTTATCAATACTGGCTCTTTTTCCTCTCTGAGTTCTTATAAGAGTTTGGTTGCCTATCTTTTTAGTGTTGTAAAACGTTCTGTTTTCATAGTAATACTTAAAGTACACTTTATAGAAATTTTGGCTACTCTTCTTGAGTTATTCGCATAACGGTTCGGCGACTAATCGGTGAGGCAACCAACTTTCCAATGCCTCGAATCGAAAACTCATCCGCTTAAGCGGCTTGAGCCGTTTTGTTATGTTACAGTTACCGGAATTTTAATTAATAAATCTTCTTTAAAGCATTTGCTACGTATTCAAGAGTATGAAAATGTGGACTGTTTTGTGAACACAAATTTCTAATAGAAATTCTTGAACAATGGCCTAATCTATTATTTAAATCGCAAAGAGCATTAAGATAAAATATGATACCGAATACCATTTCATTATCAATAATATTTCTTATTGGATCTATGTTTGCTTCGGAAAATGAATCTAAATATTTCATCAATAGATCAGTAACAGACTCTATATCATCTGCTATACAAATATAATTGTTCGGATTAGAAATTAAAGACATATCCAAGAAAAGTATTCCAGGTACTTCAGAATTAATAATCTGATCTCTCCCTTTTCTTAAATTTTTGTCGAGTTGTTTAAATGAGTTAGGCCTTTTGACAGCGACACCAAACATTTCCTCATCTTTCTCAATTACTATGTCTGGTTCTTCACATAAAGGTTCGAATCCAGCTTTTCGAAAAAGACCCGCTACAAATAATTCAAATTGATAATTTCTTGCAAAATGATTTGTGTCATCTTCTGGTAGTTCATTTCCAGAAACGAGAAAACTAAATTTCTTAGACCATTCATCAAAATGAATCGAATTACATAATTCTTCGACTGCTAAAGATAGTTGATGTATTTCAATTGCAATTTGGTGGAAGTGTTTTGTTTTAAAACCTTTAGGTAATTGATTTGGGCGGGAACTATCTAGAGCATCTACAATACGCTGGTATCGAAAAAGCCTTGATCCTGGTTTAATTAAAATGCCATGATCTTTTAAAGTAGAACAAATAAAATTTAATTTCTTCTTCTCTGACTCCCATGATAAAAGTTCAGAATTTCTTTTTTCAAACATGAGTTGAGACGCTTATAAACGATGTAACGACCCAGCGTGTAAACGGCGCGGAGATTATGATTTCTTTGAAGTAGCGAAATTAATTCCTTGCAATCAAGTTCCATCGCACCCCGTCCGCATCCGGTTTAAAACGCATTGTTAGTTGCAATTGAATAGTGCTAAAAGGGTCTACTATACTTGTATTTCTGAGGTAATTCAAACTTTGGTTTGGGACTTTTAAAATCGCTTAACATACTTGCAGGAATTGCCATTGCAATAAATGCTAAACCTCCAGAAATAAGCCATCCAATAATTATTGAGAATTTTAGAAATGAAAAACCTGTAAAAAAGTCTCTAAAATTAAATATGAATAAATCCTCTTGTATTAATCCAATATTATATAGAATAAACGCAACCGAAAATCCTAGAAAACCAAATATTGCGGTACCCCATAATGTTGAGAAATCAAAACCGTCTGGTTCGTATCTTGAATAATTTGATGGTAATGGACTGCTTGTTATTTCTGGAGGTAAGTCTTCAGCTGTTATTGTAAATTTAAATAGTTTGTATTGTTTACTCTCATATTCATACAGTCTGTATCCTCTTTCTTCATTTTCTTTCTCTTCAATTTCTGGTTTTGGTGGATTACCCTTTACAAGAACTTTGACAATAAAATATTCTGCAGAGTTTAGTAGTGGGAAATCAAAAGTAATTGAACTGGAATCAACAGTTAAGTTCAGACTATCTTGTCTTCCTTTTGGCTCAAAATAAACTATGTTTGCATCTAATATTTCTCCTTCAGCTGGAATATTAAGTTTCAAAGGTTTAATAATGCTTTTTATAGAAATATCGCCAGTATTTGCAATTATGATCTGAGCTTGATATAACTTTTCAACTTTGTGTTCTTTAAATTCTATTTCAAGATTATTTTTAACATCAGGATCAATATTGGTTAGAATTTCACTTATATATTGTACGTAACAAGATAACTCTTTTGATTTTTGTGATTTCTTATAGAAATATCTGCTTACTAATATTGTTACAATTCCACCAATAATGATCCCAATTACTGTTCCTATAAAAGCATTCATAAGTACTGTATAAGTTTGCAACTAACGGTCTGGCGGTTGTGCGGCGAGACGACAAGTGTTCTAAAGCCCCGAAGCCACAACGAATCCGCACGAACCGCTGGTTATACCTAATTCGTATTTAAAGTAAATTCAAAACTATTGGTAAGCTCTTCGTAATCAATAAGTTCAACATCATAAATTTCATCATCTATATAAGCCACTAAGTAAAGTTTATTATTTAACATAAACGACCCATAACTCGACCCGGCCGGATCTGTTATAAGAAAACTCTCCTGACTTTCTAGGATCTGATCAATGTCAAAATTAAAAGCCCCGTCTTCACTTGTAGCTGTATAAACATCTCCTAAGATTTTTCCGGCTACTTCTAATGTATTAACAGTATTTGAGAGTCGTATGGGAAAGCCAGGAGCATTGAAAGCTATTACTTCATTCCCCAAATTATCTGAGATTTTAATTAATCCTACATCTGTGTTTTCACCTGGAAAAAAAGTTGCCAGATGCTGACCAGCCGAAAAGGCATCGTCGGTAATTGTAGTTTTTTGTCCTGTTTCTAAATTTTCAGCTGTGAGTTTATAGTCCACACCTGTTTCCAAATCAAATTCAATGGATGTTGAACCGGTAAATGGATTTGGATATTGTTTAAGATTTGGATCAGCTTGAGATTCAGAAAACGTATAGATAACTCCAATAGATACATCATTGATCGGGTTTCCATTTTGATCAATTACCTTTCCATGTATTTCGCTTGAGTTAGTGTCGGAATTGGTTACTGAACAACTGATACCAATTACGCAAAGAGAAACAAATAAGAATTTTTGAAATTTCATGATCGACTCAAATTGGGTATAACATCTAATTCCACACCAAGCCGTTTGCCGATGGTACTGTCGCAGAATATATCAATCTGTTATTATTAACAAGTATCTGGCTTTACTGTGGAATTTATGCGTCATCGTTTTGTGGGTTGTTGTCTTGTAATTAGATTAATACGACACCCTTGATTTCGTAACAGGTTGATGTTTTCATAACCATCACCCGGGCAGTATATCCGTTGCGTGGAGCCTGACATGCTCTGCTTCCCGAAAAGAAACTCCGCCCGAACTCTCCCATCTTCATAAAAAAACCCGCCGGGTATTTCTCCCAACGGGCTGGAAATTGAATGTTTAAGTATGTGTGTAATACCGGGTTTTTCCGACCGGGGGTGTGAAATCCAGTGGGGTTGTTCAGAGGCATAAAAATTAACTCCGTTACACCCCTCAGATCAAACCGGGAACTTCCGGTTTGATCGTCTCCCCTCGAGGGGAGACTTTCCCTTGCGCCCTGAACCTTGCGCCTTGCCCTACGAACACCCCGTAGTAGATCCACACGTAATGCACTTCTGGCATGTGCCGTTTCGGATCATGGTCATGCTGCCGCATTCGGGGCATGAGTCGCCTGTGTAGCCGAGCTGCTTGGCACGGTCGTAGTCCGTTTGGGGTTTGTCGTCATCGGCCATCATTTTGTGGCCGCCGGTCCCTGTTCCGGTGGCAACGGGTTCAGCCGGTTTAGGCTGTTTTTCAGGCGCAGCGGTTGTGCTGCCCATCGCTGATCCGCCAAAATCCTCATCATCAGACGGACGAAGCTTTCTCTTCATGATATCTTCAGACGGTACGTGCGCCAGGTCTTCGCGGCCGAGGTAGGTAACCGCCAGTTCACGGAAGATGTAGTCGATCACAGAGGTGCTCATCTTCACGTGCGGGCTGCCTTTAACCATGCCGCTTGGCTCAAACTTTGTGAACACAAACGCATCCACAAACTCTTCGAGAGGTACACCGTGCTGCAGGCCGAGTGAGATGGCAATCGCGAAGCAGTTCATCAGGCTTCGGAACGCCGCTCCCTCACGGTGCATATCAACAAAAATCTCGCCAATCTGGCCGTTGTCGTACTCACCGGTGCGGAGGTAGACACTCTGTCCGCCAATCTTCACTTTTTGCGTATAGCCCGCTCTGCGATATGGCAGACGCTGACGGTTCGCAACATATTTGTGAATGATCTTCTCGGCGGCCTTCACGACGGTGTTTTGTGCCTCTACGCTATCTTCATCCTCATCTTCCAGCTCCTCAAGCACGTCGCTCATGGAGTTCAGCGGCTGACTCAGTTTCGAGCCGTCGCGATAGAGCGCATTGGCCTTCAGCATTTTCTCCCACGACTCCATGTATGCATCCTTGATGTCGTCGATGGTTGCCTCATTCGGCAGGTTGATGGTTTTGGAAATCGCCCCGGAGATAAAAGGCTGGGCGGCGGCCATCATGTTGATGTGACCGGATGCTGAGATGTAGCGCGTTCCGGTTCGGCCGCACTTATTGGCGCAGTCGAACACGGCAAGATCTTCATCCTTCAGGTAGGGAGCGCCTTCTACGGTCATCGTTCCGCACACATAGTCGTTTGCATCCTGGATCTGCTTTTTGGTAAATCCAAAGAATCGCAGCATGTCGAAGTTCATGTCGTTGAGCTGCTCTTCACTGATTCCCAGCACATCTTTGCAGAAATCTTCGCCGAGCGTCCACTGGTTAAACGCAAACTTGATATCGAAACTGCTGGGCAGTGCTTCATTTACCGCATCAATTTTGTCGTCGGTAAAGCCGATCTCCTTCAGTTTTTTCGGGTTGATGTGCGGACAGCCCTCAAGTGATCCGTGCCCTTTGGCGTAGTCGATAACCTCTTTGATCTCGCGCTGCTCGTAGCCGAGGTTTTTCAGTGCAAGGGGCACGCTCTGGTTGATAATCTTGAAGTACCCGCCGCCGGCCAGTTTCTTAAACTTCACCAGGGCAAAGTCGGGTTCGATACCGGTGGTGTCGCAATCCATTACCAGGCCAATCGTGCCGGTTGGGGCAATCACGGTGACCTGTGCGTTGCGGTAGCCGTGCTTCTTGCCGAGTTCAACCGCTTCATCAGAATTCTCACGCGCTGCTTCCAGCAGGTAGGCCGGACACACCTTCTCATCAATGCCCACCGGTTTAATGGTGAGGTCTTCATACTCTTCATCCGGCACGTTGTATGCCGCACGTTTGTGGTTTCGCAGCACCTTCAGCATGTGCTCTTTGTTGGCATCAAACCGCTCGAAGGTGCCCAGCTCTTTCGCCATTTCGGCACTGGTAGCGTACGATTTCATGTGCATCATCGCGGTGATGGATCCGGCAATGGCGCTTCCTTTCTCGCTATCGTAGGGTGCGCCCTGTACCATCAGAGCGGCGCCGAGGTTGGCATAGCCGAGGCCAAGCGTTCTGAATTTATAGGAGAGCTCCGCAATCTCCTTGGACGGGAACTGCGCCATCAGAACGGAGATTTCCAGAACCACGGTCCACAATCGCGAGGCGTGATTGATTGACTCTACGTCAAACTCTTTGCAGTCATCATCCTTGAAATACTTCATCAGATTGAGCGACGCAAGATTGCACGCGGTGTTGTCCAGGAACATGTACTCTGAACAGGGATTACTCGCTTTGATGGGTCCGTCTTCGGGACAGGTGTGCCACTCGTTAATCGTATCGTGATACTGCGTTCCGGGGTCGGCACAGCTCCACGCGGCATAGCCGATATCTTCCCAGAGGTCACGCGCCTGGAGCGTCTTCATCGGCTCGGGATCGCGTCCCTCTTCTTTAGCATTTCGTTTTTCAATGCGCCCGTAGAGGTTCCATTCGTCGCCCTCTTTCACCGCTTTCATAAAACTGTTGGGCACGCGTACGGAGTTGTTGGAATTCTGGCCGCTCACGGTCAGGTACGCTTCGGAATTCCAGTCGGTATCGTAGGTATCAAATTCTATGTCGGTGAAGCCTTGCGCGGCAAGCTGAATGACACGCTCGATGTAGTTCAGCGGTACCTGGCTTTGTTTGGCTTCCTTAATCGCCTTGCCCAGCTCTTTGTTCTTGAGCGGATCACGGCTCATGGCGCCGTTCATTTTCCGGCCGTCCACTTCAACCGGAGTGTTGCAAAGCTGAATGATATTTTTGAGATGCTTCTCGGTCATTTTTGAACCGGAGACGATCGCGGCTACTTTCTGTTCTTCGCGAACTTTCCAGTTGATGTACTCCTCAATATCGGGGTGATCCAGGTCGAGCGTCACCATTTTGGCTGCGCGACGCGTGGTTCCACCCGATTTAATCGCGCCGGCTGCACGGTCACCGATCTTCAGGAAGCTCATGAGCCCGGAGGATCGCCCGCCACCGCTCAGCTTCTCCCCTTCACCACGGATGTCGGAAAAGTTGGAGCCGGTTCCGGATCCGTATTTAAACAGGCGCGCTTCACGGACCCACAGGTCCATAATACCGCCCTCATTCACGAGGTCATCATTAATGCTCTGTATAAAGCAGGCGTGGGGCTGCGGATGGCTGTAGGCATCTTTTGATTTCTTCAGTTTGCCGGTTTTACCTTCCACATAATAGTGACCCTGCGCCGGTCCGTTAATTCCGTATGCCCAGTGAAGTCCGGTATTGAACCACTGCGGACTGTTTGGTGCCGCCATCTGGTTGGCCAGCATATAGCAAAGCTCATCGTAAAATATTTTCGCATCATCCTCTGAGTCAAAATAGTCGTGCTTCCATCCCCAGTAGGTCCAGCATCCGGCCAGCCGGGAAAATACCTGGCGGCTGTCGATCTCATGCGTGTATCGTTCGTCCTCATCTATGTTTTTCAGCGCAGCCTTATCCTCTTCGGATCGCTGGAGCCATTTCGGCACACCCTTTTCCTTCACCTTTTTAAGCTTAACCGGCACACCCGCCTTGCGGAAGTACTTTTGGGCGATGATGTCAGTGGCAACCTGCGACCATCCTTTTGGAACATGTACATCTTCCATTTTGAAGATGACAGAGCCGTCAGGATTCTTGATTTCTGAATTTCGGTATTCGAAGTCGATGGTATCGAAGGGAGTTTTCCAGCTTTTTTTGGTGTGGAATCTGCTAAATTTCATAGATAGAGTCTCGTTTAATACTTAATGTTCTTGCTGATACAATTGCTTATTTCCTGCTTCCGCCAGGGGGTGACGTAAGTAACACTTGTTTGGCCAAGTAAGATATTCGCGAGTGGTGCAACACTCAAATTATTTCTCAAATACTTATCCACAATGTCTTGAAGTTATCCACAATATAAAATTGAATTCTAATTAAATAACGGACAAATACACCGGAGCGCTTTTATACACCTGCCCCAACCAAAGCCCAACATCGCTGCATAAGTTATCCACAGGGTTATTCACAACCATGTACTATAAAATAGCGCTTTAAATCGGTATGATACAAAATTTGGCAGTTATCCACATTATTCGGAAGTTATCCACAATGCCGGTGAGGATTGCCCCCGCAGGCTGATTACCGCCTGAGAACGGGGACCGGTTTCTCCACACGGTGCTCTGCCGCACAATATCAGAACGTCACAGTTTTATCAATCATTTTAAAGGCATTACAATTATACATGTTTACATAACAATTCTATATTGAATTATGTCCTTTTTTTCATAATGATTGACATACTGATCTGAATTCAACTTATTCGTAGAGGCTTTGCGCCGCGGGCACCCTTTTGGGAAATACCCATCTCCATCTGCTGGCTGGTTTTCGACATCGGCAATCCTTTGAGACCGGCTGATGGGTTTCCCTAATATGTCAGCCCGCAAAAGCAGCGTGCATACGGGCACTAATGCAATGCTCTGTCGGAATCCCGCACCCTTACGAAGATTCCTGTTGAGCAGGTGCAGGATGACGGACCGTTTCGCATTGCTCTCATCACAGACGAATACGTGCTAAACGCGCGATCAAATATTGAACCTGACTCCCGCTTTCACAGCCGTGCCCATTGTTTTAAACCCGTACACTTCGGTAAAATCACTGTTAAACAGATTTTTAACATCGCCGAAAAGCGTCACTCTGCTGTTTGCTAATCCGTATTCGGCATACAAGTTTACGAGTGTGTATGAATCGAGAGTAACTTCTTCAGAAATGAAATTGTTTTGAGGGTTGAAAAAGAGGTCGGTGCGCTCCCCGTTATATTCACCATCCAGCCGTACCAGCAGATTGTCGGAAACCTGAACACCGGCATTCAGCCCCAGGCTGTGATCAGGCCGCCGAATCAGGTTGCCTTCCGTCACTTCGTTACCTTCAGCATCGGTCGTGGTAATTTCTCCGTCCAGGTAGTTATACCACGCACCAACAGTTACTCCGTTAGCTACAATCCAATCGGCCGAAAGCTCAATACCGGAATCGTCCTGCTTGTCCCGATTAATGAATCTCTGACCGGCAAACACAATCAAATCATCCACTTCACGGCTAAAATACTGAGCGGATATATTGAGTCGTTTGTCCAGGAGAGTTGCTTCCGCACCCCCGCTGAAATAGACACTTTTTTGTGGATTCAGGTCGGGATTGGCCCCAAACTGACCGAAAAGTTCATCCAGTGTAGGCGCCTTGAATCCGGTTGTGGCGGATCCAAATAGCTTCAGGCCGTCCGAAATCTCGTAGGAGGGTGCAAAACTGAACGTGGAGTTACGTCCATATTCTGAATGGCTGTTCAGGCGGTAACCAATCTCGGCATTGAAACCGGCCAGGTTTTTCAGGTATACGGTTGCATAGGGGCTTACGATTTGAGCATCACGGCGTGGAAATGTTACCGTTACAGGATTGCCGTTTTCATCAAACTCCTCCTCTTCACTTTCCGGAATGATGTAGTCCTGGACGTTAAATCCCGCCAGGATCTGGAATGTGCTGTTTATGCGATAATTCCCAAAAAGATCGGCATTATGAAACGTGCCTTCGAAATCATTCTCGCCAAACGTACTTATAAAAGAGCGCTCTGTCAGGGTAGCGGAATAAGCGCCGTTCAGCCGAAGGTTTCCAAAATCAGCTGCAGCCTGTACGCCGGGGTTGATCATTTGCAGTGAAAACGTGTTATCGGCATCCTGGAAGGCATCTGCGTCATAATCACCGTCATTGCGTGAGTACTTCAGGAACGGAGAAAGAGTGATATCGTTGCTCACCTTCAGATCCGCTTTTCCAAAAAATGCGTCCATTTCAAACCCGTCATCTCCGAAGGATTCATCTGATCCTCCCGGTTCTTCAGCCGCACTAAATCCATCGCTCGATTCCCGGTTGTAGTTCACCGTGTAGCGCACACGGTCACCCAGGCTTCCGTTAAGGCCTGCGGAACCTGTAAACGAATTGAATGAACCATATGCCAGCCGCCCTGTTGCATTCACAGGCTCTTCTCCACCGCTGCGCGTGATCACATTCACTACTCCGGCAACCGCGTCCGTTCCGTAAAGGGTTGATTGGCTGCCTTTTATGATTTCAATCCGCTCGATATTGTTTGTAGGCAGCAGCCGCAGGTCGAACAGTCCCCCGGGACCTGAGGGATCGTTCAGCGGTGTTCCGTCAAGCAGGATAAGCGTATTTGCTGCCGTGGCTCCCTGCATGTAAAGAATGCGGCTGTTAGACGGGGCACCATAGGAATCATTCACGCGAATGCCGCTTTGCTGATTCAAAATCTGAGAAAGGTCGCGGCCGCTGTTTCTTTCAATTTCAGCACGGTCAATTATCTGAACCGGCTTTGTTGTTTCACGCTGCGACAGCGGAATTTTAGATGCGGTTACCACTACCCGGTTGAGTTCCAGTGTGTCGGCAACGGATGATTCTGTTGGAGTTTGTTGTGCCTGTGTTTGTGTGATTGTAACCGAAGTACACAGAAAAATTCCAAGTAATAGCGTTTGGTAAAGTTTGCTCATGGTTGATGTCATTTATTTTGAGAATTAAATTAAACCGATGAGCTTTCGAAAATGAAAAAAGATGGGATGTACCGACAATTCGGGTATATAAGGATATACGCCCGCACTGGTCGTTCATTCCCGGCCTTTCCTCCGAAAGCCTGAATAAGAGTGCGAACAGGCAGGTCTTCTGACTTACTCCACTTTAGCCGCCTTCCCGTCCAGTTTCTGAAAAACCAATGGACAGTGGCGATAGGTGCTAAAGCGTGATAGATGGAGCTTACAGCTACGGGGATAGTTCCGGATTTTCACCGGATTCCCTTTTCATTCGTGCGCGATAACCCGAAACAGAGTTGCCGCCACGAAACCTGACGCGTGAGAATGGTACGGGGATCAGGTTTGGGAATCAACCAATCACAGAGATTTTTCAAAAATGACTCTCCGAAACCTGGAGCTATGTTGGTTGTAAGCCACTTCTCAAATGTCCAAAAAAGAAGGAAGCGGGGGCGAGTTAGAAAGATTGGCGGCCAAAAATAAGATTTTGACTGTGGCAATGTACGATGATCATTTCCAACACTACAAAACCCAGCAGCTCACGGCTAAAAACAACTCCGGGGAATGCAACATCTTCTCTATTCGTTCGTAAGGCAATCGCAACTAACCTATTACAAAACCTGCTGTAGATTGTTTACCAGATACCTGTTCATCCTGCTGCTGGCTCTGCCGGCACATTCTCTATTTGCTCAGTCCAATGCTTCCGTTAACGGCTATATTACCGATTCCCAAACCGGGGAAACACTGATATCCGCTAACGTAGCTATCATGGAAAACAACAGGGGTACCTCCACCAACACCTCCGGGTATTACTCTATCACCAATCTCGAGCCCGGCACGTATACCCTCAGGGCAAGTTTTATAGGTTACACGCTTTTCGAACGCGAGGTAACACTGGACAGTGGAGAATCACTCCGGGTTGATATAGAAATGCAGCCCGACGGGCTTGAACTCGAAGAGGTTGTTATTGAATCGGATATTGAGCGTGAAGAGCAGCGAAACATCGGTACCTCACAAATTTCAACTGACCTGATTAAACGCCTTCCCCCGGTGGTGGAGCCGGATGTATTCCGCTCCATTCAGCTTTTACCGGGCGTTAAAGCAGCCAATGACTTTTCCAGCGGACTCTATGTTCGTGGCGGAAGCCCCGACCAAACCCTCATTTTGCTCGATGAAACCACGGTATACAATCCTTCACACTTTTTCGGCTTTTTTAGCACGTTTAATCCCGATGCCGTGAAGGATGTACGCTTATATAAGGGTGGGTATCCTGCAACCTATGGTGGGCGCCTGGGCTCGGTTCTTACCGTCTATAACAAAGACGGTAACCGGAATGAAACGCGCGGGAGTGTCAGTCTGGGCCTGCTGGCTTCACGCATCAGCGCCGAGGGGCCAACCGGGTCAGGATCTTGGATGCTCGCGGTAAGGCGATCTACACTTGAACCCCTTCTCGCTGTTCTTCGATCATCCGTGGATAACATACCCGAAAGTTTTTATTTCTATGATGTAAATGGAAAATTGAATGTTGATGCCTCATCAAACGACCGTCTTTCTCTTGCATTTTACGCGGGTAACGACAATGTAAAATTCCCTTTTGCCGAAGACGCTTCTATCGCACTTCAATATGGAAATCAAACGGTAAGCGGTCAGTGGCGCCGTATACTTTCTGACGAGCTTTTCCTGAAGACAACGGTTACTGGATCGCGCTACTTCAACCGCCCGGAATTTGAGATCGGCGGTACACCTTTCAAACGCAACAATGATGTGTATGACATTTCCCTGAAAACAGATCTCGAGTACACTCCGGGCGAGCATCACACCTTTTCAGCAGGGATTTGGGCGGGAAATCTTGTTTTAAGGTTCAGTGACAGTTTTGATCGTGAAGAGACTTTTGCCAATCGTATTGAAACGCGCTATGCGTCGGCCTACCTGCAGGATCGCTGGAAACCCAATGACTCCTGGATATTTACCGGTGGGTTGCGTCTCAACAGTTTTTCCGAGGGAAGCTACCTTAAAGCTGCCCCCCGGCTTTCTGCTGAGTACCGTCCGGGCAGCAGGATTCGGCTGCAGGCAGCATACGGCCGTTACTACCAGTTTCTCACCCTCATTACCAACGAGGCATTTTCCGGTTTTGATTTATGGCTCACCACAGACGACGGTGTGCCACCTGCCTTTGGCGACCAGTTTGTAGCCGGTGCAAAAACATCTCCCTTTGATGGCTACGCTTTTGATGTGGAGTTCTACTACCGCACCATGCGAGACCTGTTTGAGCTGGATCCGTTTACAAGTGACGCCGCCGGGCTCGACTATGATGAACTCTTCCGGTTTGGGAATGGATTTGCGTACGGTACCGAACTGTTTTTTGAAAAACAGAGGGGCCGCCTTACCGGATTTATCGGGTACACGTTTGGCATCACCAGAAGGAAGTATCCGGGATTTAATACGGATATCACTATTGAGAATCCGCAAGCCCGCTACTATCCCCCAAAGTACGATCGCACACACGATGCCAATGCAGTTCTGAACTACCGCCTTTCGTCCCGTTGGAGCAGTTCAGCGGTATTTAGCTACGCCACCGGACAGGCATACACCGAACCGCTTGGGCGAACCGAATTTTCCGGGGTCCCCTGGGGGAATATTAAACGTGAAACATTTACAGTGGGGCGGCTGAACGCATCACGCCTACCCTCCTACCACCGCCTCGACCTCTCATTCAGCAGAGAGGGATCGTTTTTTGGCATGGGGGATGCAGAATGGAAGTTCCAGATCATAAACGTCTACTCACGCAGAAATACCTGGTTTTACAATTACAATTTTGATGAAAATCCTGTGGAACGAACGGAAGTATCACTGCTGCCCATTTTACCCTCTGTTTCTTACACCGTAAATTTTTAGAAGCAATGAATATTAATCACACTCTTTTTCTTACTCTTTTGATGGTGCTTCTGTTCAGTTCCTGCGATATCTATGAACAGGATGAATACACCGAACAGGTTGTGCTGGAATCTTACATGATTGCAGGCAGGCCGCTTCCGGTGGTTCGGCTCTCCAAAACGTTACCCGCCGACGTTGAATATAGCTTCGGGGAAGCCGCTTTGACTGATGCTGAGGTTATCATCACCAAACTTGAAAATGGGAGCCCGGCTGAGGAGTTCCCCTACCAGACGCAGGCAAATGGTGTTTATCGGCCCGCAAACAGAATTCATCGGGTGGAACCCGGCAGCCGGTACAGAATCGACGTGCAGTTTAATAACCGCGATGAGGTTTTGCGCGCTGAAACAATCACCCCGGAACAGTTCGACATTTTAAATGATGTGGAGAACGAATATGTCTATCAGTCGGAAAATCAACTCGAAATTCTGCTTTCCGCAACCGAATCATCCGCTCGCCAGAATGTGTATGTGTTCAATACGCTTGCCCGGGAGCCTTCCCTTGAAAATCTGACGCCCTTCTACTTAGATGCCGTTGAAGAGGGTGACAGCGACATAAGTGAATTTCTGAATAACTCCTCCGGCCTCATAAATGAAGGAAACTTCGACATAAAAGAGGATCGCACCATTTTACTTCGATTTCCATGGATCGGGGTCGCTTTTTTTGGTGAAAACGCCGTTGTCACAAACTCCGTGGATCAAAACCTGGCCGATCTTGTTCGGTCTGAAGAACTGCAGCTGGGCGGCTCAACACTGCCTCCGGGAGAAATTCCCAACCTGATCTATAACGTTGAGGGCGGAATTGGGGTTTTTGGGAGTATCTCGAGTGATACACTTATCACCCGGTTTGTTCGGCCGGATTCGTTGCGGCAGTGAAACAGGAGTTGACATCCGCTGTACTATTTCTGCACAGAGCCGTTCAGTGCTAAAACATTCAGGTGCTGACAACATTCCCGCACGAATTCTTGTTTTCATGAATATCGCTTTTGCCTGAGCTAAATTTTCGTGATATTTAAGCTTGTTCAAAAACCCCATTTTCAGATGATTATGATCATACCCATTGCAAGTGACCACGCAGGTTTTGAAGCAAAAGAATTAACCAAAGAGCTGCTTGAAGAGATGGGCCACATGCCCGTTGATTTTGGCACCCACTCACCTGAATCGGTTGACTATCCCGACTTTGCAATTCAGGTTGCCGAAAAAGTGAACAACAAGGAGCACAACCAGGGCATTTTAATCTGCGGAAGCGGACAGGGGATGTGCATGACTGCTAACAAATATCCAAATGTGCGCGGCGCGCTGGTATATGATTCTGAATCCGCTGCAATTACACGTCAGCATAACAACGCAAATGTACTTTGCCTGCCCGGGCGAAAACTGGACAAGAAGCAACTTAAAGAAATTTTAGCAGCCTGGTTTGAAACCGGCTTTGAAGGCGGCCGGCATGAGCGTCGGGTCAACAAAATAGAATCCCTTACCAACAAAAAGTAACATCACCTGATGGATGAACTGACACATAAGGATCCCGAGATTGCAGGATATATCCGGGAAGAAACAGAGCGTCAAAACAATAACTTCGAACTCATTGCCTCGGAGAATTTTGCCTCCCGTGCCACTATCGAAGCAATGGCAACGGTATTAACAAACAAATACGCCGAGGGCTACCCGGGCAAGAGGTATTACGGGGGATGTGAAATAGTTGACAAAGTAGAAGATCTGGCCAGGGAACGGGCGAAAAAGCTTTTTGGGGCCGATTGGGTGAACGTTCAGCCACATTCGGGAGCATCAGCAAATGCTGCGGTATACCTCGCCTTCATGAATCCCGGCGAGACGCTGCTGGGGCTTGATCTTTCTCACGGCGGCCACCTTACACACGGGTCTCCTGTTAATTTTTCCGGTATCACCTATCATGCCGAATTTTACGGCGTTGAAAAAGAGACCGGGCGAATTGATATGAATAAAGTCCGTGAAAAGGCAAAAGCAGTGAAGCCAAAGATGATTTCCATCGGTGCCAGCGCCTACCCCAGGGATTTTGATTACCAGGCATTCCGGGATATTGCGGATGAAGTAGGTGCCTTTCTCTGGATGGACATGGCCCACACCGCTGGATTAATTGCAGCCGGTGAGCTAAACAATCCGCTTCCTGTCAGTGATGTTATTACAACCACCACCCACAAAACTCTGCGTGGCCCCCGCGGCGGCATGATACTGGTAGGTAAAGACGGTGAAAATAAACTGGGAGTGAAAGCACGGAAATCAGGCCGGGTAAAAAACTGGAGTGAAGTACTCGACTCTGCTGTTTTTCCCGGTACTCAGGGCGGTCCGCTTATGCATGTAATTGCTGCAAAAGCTGTTGCGTTTGGTGAAGCCCTGCAGCCCGATTTTAAAATTTATCAAAAAAGGGTGAAAGCCAATGCCCTAAGAATGGCGGAAGAATTTACGGATCGTGGGTATGATCTTGTCAGCGGCGGCACCGATAACCACCTTGTTTTAGTAGATCTTCGAAATAAAAACTTAACGGGCAAAATTGCCGAAGAAGCTCTGGATAAGGCCGGTAT
Organism: Balneolaceae bacterium; assembly: GCA_041686215.1. Taxonomy (GTDB): domain Bacteria; phylum Bacteroidota; class Rhodothermia; order Balneolales; family Balneolaceae; genus SW132. The sequence continues at coordinate 15,954 of JAWLEH010000005.1, forward strand.
CACCGTTAATAAAAACATGGTTCCATTTGATACGGAGAGCCCTTTCGTGACCTCCGGCATTCGTATTGGAAGCCCGGCTCTTACAACCCGCGGATTTGGTGAAGACCAGTTCAGCCAGGTTGTGGAATTAATAGATACAGTGCTCATGTCTCCCGAAGACGAGCAAACGCTTGCCAGTGTTAAACGGCAGGTACAGGAGCTGTGCCAGGTCTTTCCTCTTTATGATTTAAACAAAGTTTAACCCTTTCAATGCACAGAACCATCATATTTGTTGCGGTGGAATCACCCGCATGCCGGGCTTCACATAAATTAATCCGGGGTTACATTAAATTATGAGTGATAAGCCGGAGAAAAGAAGTCCCAGGCGAAAAATAATGGGAGCTATATTGCCCAAGGCAAAGGCTCCTAAAAACGATCCTACTGCATCGATGTCGTTTCTCGACCATCTCGAAGAGCTGCGATGGCGTATCATCAAAGGCATGATTGGTGTCGGCCTTGGGATTATTATTGCGTTTATCTTTTCAGATTTCTTTATCCAGGAGTTTATTCTTGGTCCCACGCGCGCAGATTTCTTCATGTACAGGATCATGCCGATAGATGCAGTTGACCTGTCGCTGATCTCCAGGCGCTTGCCCGGCCAGTTTTTCACGTACTGGGGCACGCTGATTATCCTGGGCATCATCATAGGTTCTCCTATACTTTTTTATCAGCTCTGGTCCTTTATAGAACCGGCCCTGGGTTCCGGTCAAAAATTGACCACTGTACTGAATGCCCTGTTTATAAATTTCTTTTTTCTGCTTGGTGTTTCATTCGGATATTTCATTCTGGTGCCCTTTGCTGTACAGTTTTTCACGCAGTTTATCATCTCGGATGTAATTAGTAATGAGTTCGATATCAACGAATACTTTACATCAGTTGCCCTCTGGACGCTCTCCTGCGGTTTGGTGTTCCAGGTGCCCGTTGTAAGTTACTTTCTATCGAAAGTGGGTTTAATCACACCGGAAGGAATGCGTACATACCGTCGACATGCTATTGTAGCATCTCTTGCGATTGCAGCATTTCTCACCCCGCCTGATCCTGTTTCCCAGGTTATGATTGCACTGCCGCTCATTATACTCTACCAGTTTTCGATCCTTTTGAGCCGGTATGCAAACTACAAGCGCAAGAAAGAGCTCGATGCTGCGTTAGGTGGAGAAACTACATGAAAATCTTTTTACGGGTTTGGTTTTATACCATGGAAATAAATCCCGAACTTTAGGATCTATAAAATTAAATGGCCGGAACGTGCACACTTGCCGACACCCGGCCGGCAGACTTATTTAAATTCACCTTGTTTCAATTTTTTATGAATAGAATTTCAATCGTATCTATTGCACTTCTTTTTCTATTTTCTGTAATAAGTGCATGTTCAACAGATTCAGGTTTCAACATTCCGGAGCCCACATTCGATAATGTCCCCGATCCTTTTGACATCAGCGAAGCAGAAGAAGAACCTGTGTCAGACGGGATAACAAAATTTGTGAAAGAAGAAGGCGAGGGAGAAGACCAGGTGGTCATACGGGATAACGTAGCGATGTGGCTGACCCTCCGTAACAGTGAAGGTACAATTATTTACAGCACCTACCAGGATGGTAATACATCTTCTGTTCCCTTTTCGCTCCAGGATATTGTTACGAACCGTTCTGGCAACCCAATTTTCAACTTCAATGAAACGCGTGCATTTACAGATGGGCTTCGAAAAGGCCTGATCGGTATGAAAGAGGGAGAGAAACGTGTACTGATTGTACCACCGGAACAGGGATTCAGTGATATTCCATCAGGCTCAATTAATGGTGAGTTCAGAGACGATACCCTTCGCTACGATATTGAACTGGACTTCATTTTTTAAATAGCTTCCGGTCCAATGGACTACCTCGGGGCAGAGCACACTAGTGTCATGTCTACACTGAAATGTCGGTTAAAACTGCGGGTAAGGGAGACTTCCGAAGTCTGCGTGCTTTTTGTAAAAGTGAGAATTGTAAAAGAAACTGAGCATTCATACAGCCAGAAAAGACTTCGGAAGTCTTTGTGTACCTGATACTTTATCGTTGACACGACAGTAGGTATCAACTTAGAAACCATAACTTTTTGTTCAATATGAAGTTGATTCTGGAGTGTCCCTCTTTAAGACTGCCCAAAAAGGGCGTTCAATAAGGAATGTCAAAATCAGTACCGTCATGCCGGACTCCGATCCGGCATCTCCTCACTTTGTAAAAAACAGGAGATCCCGCATCGAGCGCGGGATGACACCCTATTTGGACACAAGCCCGGGATTTAAACCACTTTTTAAAAATCGGTGTAGGAACGGGACATCCGCCCGCCGGATAAACGGGTGAGTATTTCATGAACATTTGTTCCTGCGGCTTCTGCCCATTTTGCTGCACTCCATCCTTCATCCCCAAGCAGGGTTACTTCTGTTTCGGCCGGCACCGGATTGTTACCCAGGTCAATCATGATGTAATCCATGGTTACATTTCCAACAACCGGGTAAAATTCTCCTTCAACCCAAACCTGCAGCCTGTTTCCCGCAGAACGCGGTACACCGTCACCATATCCCACCGGGATGGTTCCAATAGTGCTGCGTGATTTTGCCGTCCAGGCAGCCCCATAACTAACACTTTCGCCGGGTTCGATTTGTCGGGTCTGAACAATGCGGCTCTTCCATGCCAGCACGGGCTTCAGCCAACCGGGCTGTACGTTACCTGCAGTATAACCCAGTGGCGTCAGGCCGGTGCGGATCATATGAAACGAATCCACGTCATAATGAACAGCAGCCCCTGAATTACTCATATGAACAAGCGGGATCTCCCCGAAATGGGTTAATATATTCATAAACCGCTCCAGCTGTATATTCACAGTACTTGACCCGGGGTCGTCCGCTGTTGCATAGTGCGAATAGATACCCGAACAGATTAGTCTCTGGTTCGCAACGGCCAATTTTCGTACCTCTCCGGCCTCATCCGGCGCAAATCCCAGCCGGTTCATTCCTGTATTGAAATTCAGGTGGTATTTCGTGCCGTCCATCAAAACTGAAAAATGAGGAAAGTCACTCACTGTAGCGGTTAGATTGTGCGTTTGATAGGCTGCTGCTGTCCTGCCGGAAGGCACCTCAAAAACAAGAATCGGTTTTTTGATACCTCCCATTCGCAGTTCAATACCTTCATCAACGCTGGCCACACCAAACCAGTCAACATCGGGTTCTGCATGACGGGCAATCTGAACCGCACCATGGCCATAAGCATTACACTTCACTACAAAAAGTACTTTTTTAGCCGATATGCGTTTCTTTAGCTTGTGAAGGTTAGTGGTTATCGTCTGCAGATCTACTTGAGCATATGAATTGGGAAAATGGTTTTTCAACGTCCGACTCCAAAAAATTTAGTCCGTTTATGTTTTTTTAGTATTACATGTGCCGCATTATACCCGGCTGCGCCAAACACGCCTCCCCCCGGATGACATGAAGCGCTGCTAAGGTAGAGGTTTTTCACAGGAGTTTCATACTGGCTCAATTCCGGCGTAGGCCGAAACATGAACATCTGGTCAAAATTCATCTCCACATGCATTACGTTTCCGCGCAGCAACCCGTGTTTTCGTTCAATATCCAGTGGCGATTGAATGTACCGATCGATGAGTTTCCCCTTCATATTCGGTGCATACCGTTCAACAACCCCGTAAATTTTATCAGCTTCTCGTTCACGAATATCATCCCAGTGCAGTCCGTTTGCAAGATCGTACGGGTGCCATTGTGCCCATGCAAAGAGTGTATGGCTGCCATCTTTAGCTACCTCAGGATCAATTTTTGAAAATGTCATAGCCAGTACTGCCGGCTCTTCAGGCGGCAGTTTTTTATGGTAATCTCCAATCGCGCGATTCATATAATCAACCGACGGTGCCAGCAGCTGCATACCGTTATGAATATGAGGATCATCGGGGCAGGCCGTATACCGGGGCAGCTCTTCCACTGCACAGCGAATTACCATTCCAAATCCGTTGCCCACCTGAATGTTCTCCACCTTTTTTAAGAGAGATTTATCAATATGCTCTTTCCCAACCAGTTTCAGCATGGTGGTTTGGACATGGGCATTTGAAACAATCAGTCCGGCTTCAAAGTAGGTGCCATTCGCCGTAGTTACACCACGCGCAGTTCCGTCAGCTACTTCAATGGATTCCACGGGGTGATCCGTCAAAACCGTTCCTCCGTGTGCTTCAATAAGTTTTTTCATGGCCTGTGTGAGCATCCCACTGCCCCCTTTCGGATGTTTTGCGCCGCTTTGATGAAGCATCGACTGCCAGCCGACAAAATCCCCTGTTGCACTCTGATCGGGCAATGGACCCGATTGTGCGGCAAACCAGGTGAGCGCCGCCTGCATGTGCGGATTATCAAACGCATTTTTCACCACACTCCCATAGCTTCCCAGGATCTTTTGCAGCCCATCGGTCTGCTCTCCTTTTTTAAACATGGAACCATCGCGGATTTGACCCTTTACAAGTTCCGATACGATATTTTTACCATTTGGCGGCACCATAAACGCTTTCAGAACGCCTTTGTTGATTCGGCCCCAGAAATCCACAAACTCCCGGTAGTTTTCTTCATCTTCGGGCGCTACTTTCCGGATTGAGTCCAGGGTTCGTTCAAGATCTTTATAGAAGTGGATCACACCTTTGCCATCCGGAATCGGGTAGCTCATAATCGGGTCCATCTCGATATACTCAAGGCCATAATCCGTGAGCCCGAGTTCTTCGATAATTCCTGTTTGATGAATCATTATGTGAACTGAAGATCCCACGTCCATTCGGAAACCGTGAGGATTCTGTTCCGACCTAAACATGGTTTCGGTACAAACTGCGCCACCAATGGTGTCTCTTCGTTCGAGCACGCATACGCTCATCCCCTGTTTAGCGAGATAGCAAGCTGTTATTAAACCGTTATGGCCGGAACCAATAATTACTGCATCATATTTTTTCATTCTGCGTAAAGCATTTTTTAAAGAGTGGATTCATTGAATTCTTTTCTTAAGTTTCCAACGCTTAAAACGGGCTTTCAATTCATCCCATTTCATAAACAAACAAAGTAAATATTTACATATGCAATTTTTCAAGACTTTTCTGGCATCGGTGCTCGGCACTCTTATTGCACTGCTGATTTTGGTATTGATCGGATTTGCCATGGTCGTAAGCAGTTCTTCTGATCCTGAGCCCTATGTACGTTCCAACACCGTACTCTCCTTTGAGATGTCCGGGGACATTCCTGCCCGTATTTCGGCAGATCCTTTGGAAGAACTTTTCAACCCGACTGCAGGTGCAAAACTTTCGCTGCAATCCCTGAAACAGAATCTCCGTAAAGCGGCAGCTGATGATAACATTGATGGAGTATGGGTGCAAACTAATTTTGTAAATGCCTCCTGGGCAAATCTCGAAAGCGCCTACGGCTATCTCAGTGATTTCAAAGAGAGCGGAAAATTTCTCTATTTTAGCACTGACGATATCGGGATGAATGAAAAAGCTTACTTCTTAGCATCCGTTGCTGATTCTGTTTTTTCACCACCTGAAACCGGTTTCGAATTTGACGGGTTTGTGACGCAGATCACCTTCTACCGGGAAATGCTCGACAAAATCGGCATTGAACCCGAAATTTTCAGGGTCGGGGAGTATAAATCAGCGGTTGAGCCGTTCTTACAGCGTGAGAGCTCCCCCGAAAGTGAAGAACAGCTTACGGCAATTCTTAACTCCGCTTCTGCCCGCTTTGTACAGGCTATTGAAGCCCGAACGGGTAAATCATCACAGGAGATCAATGAACTTTTAAATACTCCCCCTGTCGACAGGATTCAATTTGCGGTGGATAATGGCCTCATTGATGAACTGGCTTACCATGATGAAGTGAAGCAAATGGTACGCGACCGCGTTGGAGTTGAGGAAGATGATGACCTGAAAACCATCTCTTTTGGACGATACTCCCGTGTTAGTGCAGACAATGCAGGCCTTGATGAGCCGGATACAAGTGATAAGATTGCCGTTATATATGCTTCCGGTGCCATTATGCCTCAGCTTGATGATAATCCTTTTGGCACAACATCAGGTATTACGGCGTCATCCGTTCGGAATCAGTTTGAATCTGCTTTAGAGGATGATGATGTGAAAGCAATTGTATTTCATATAAATAGCGGCGGTGGTGCAGCCACTACGTCAGACCTGATATGGAATGATGTCCGCAAAGCATCGGAGAAAAAACCGGTGATTGCTTCGATGGGTTCTGTTGCTGCTTCCGGTGGGTACTATATTGCTGCAGGTGCCGACACTATTGTTGCAGGTGAAAACACTATCACCGGGTCGATCGGTATTTTCAACCTGCTGTTTAACAGCCAGGAACTGTTTAATGAAAATCTCGGCATAGAGTTTGAAACCTTTAAAACACATGAATATGCCGACCTGTTTGATCTGACACGGCCATTTTCAAATGCAGAAGAGCGTGTTATTCAGCAGAATGTTGAAAACGGGTATGAATCCTTTATCAGCCGGATGGCTGAATCCAGGGGCATGACCACAGAAGAGATCGATGAAGTTGGCCGTGGTCGGGTTTGGACGGGTACCGATGCGCAACAGCGGGGGCTTGTAGATGAACTTGGCGGAATTGACCGAGCCATAGAGATTGCCTCAGAAAAAGCAGGTATTGAAGCCTATAAATTGGACACATATCCCAAAAAGAAAGATATTTTTGAGTTGCTGATGAGTTCCGGAAACGCAAAATTACATGCATTTATGTTAAACCTGCTGCCTGAGCCAATGAAGAGCGAAGAAGCTCAAAATCTGAGGATGCTCATGAACCAGCCGCAAGGTATGAATTGGGCACTGCTCCCGATTCAGTTTGATGTGGAATAATTCTTATTTATATAAATGTTAGTTAAAGAGCGAAAAGCAGTCCTGTTTTTCGCTCTTTTTTTGTAGTATTTTCGTTCAAACAAGCTGGTCTGTAACATGCTAACAACCTGAGTTCGATTCTAAAATATCAAATAAATATATAGGGCTGTCTAAAAAGGGCATTTGTTAATGTATTTCACTCTCAATACCGTCATGAGGCTGTCCAAAAAGTAAACCAATAAACAAACCAGTTTAAATAATTTAGACATTTAACACCTCTCTATTAAATAGAGAGGGATTAGGGTGAGTACGGAAGGGAAACCTAAATTATTTAAGCGGTGTTCGATGAATTATACCTTTTTGGACATTATCATCTCCTGCCGTTATAACGATAGGAGATGCCGCAGCGAGCGCGGGATGACGCCCTTTTAGATGCCTAAATTAACATATTATGGATCGAACTCAGGTTAACAGCTACTACCATCAAAGGATAACCCGGCATATATGAAAATCGGTCGTTTTCAAATTGAACAGCTTAGTGAAGGCTTCTTTGAACTTTTTAAAGACGGAAGTTTCTCTAAGATGGACCCCGAAAGACTGAAAAACCCAGGGGAAGATCCCAGTCTTGGGCGCTACTCATCGGCCATCGGTATTGATCCGCTTCTTGTATCAATCGGAGATACACACATTATTGCGGATGCGGGTCTGGGCTGGGGTCTCGATCATCAAAGCAAATACACCAGTACCTCCAATATTGTAACCAATCTTGAGATCTTTGGTATCACACCTGATCAAATTTCATTGGTACTCCTTTCACATCTCCATTTTGATCATGCTGCCGGCGCAACCTACGTGAACGATCGCCAGAAAACGACGGCAACATTTCCAAATGCCCGGTACGTGGTGCAGGAGGAAGAATGGAATTTTGCACTCTCCTGCCAGCTTGCTAAACAGGACACCCCCGGGGCAGACTACCGGCTGGATGAACTCTACCGCCTGAAGGCAGACGAACGGTTCGAGATGGTAACAGGCAATCACGAAGTGACCCCGTCATTGAAATTGATACAAAGCGGGGGACATACACCCGGACACCAAATCCTGAAAATCAGTGACGAAGGTAAAACGGCTTACTACCTTGGCGATCTTGTACCCACCGAATACCACCTGAATCACTACTCGATGAAGATGATCGATCACTCACCCCTCACCGCAAAAAAAGCAAAAACACTGATTCTCCGGGAAGCTTACAAAGAAAAAGCCCGGCTCTATTTTTACCACAGCCTATACAACAAATCCGGAAGGCTGGCAAAAGACCGGCATCGAAACTATATTTTGCAGGAGAAGTAAGCATCTCAACTTTTTTGACCATTTCGACGCGATATTTCCCCATACCCATTAATCAATCCTTTGCAGGTTGAAAAATTCGCAAACAGATCCCAAAACACCTCTCCCATTTTTACCGGCAAAAGAGACCGGATGGTTTATTTTTATATTTGATTTGTATTGCCGATGGCTGTTTCACAGGCGGTTTGATAAGGTGAACATTACCAACAACTACAAACCCGGTCCCGGACAAAAATCGATTTATTACCTGAACCATCACTCCTGGTGGGACGGTTTGATCCCTTTTTTGTTAAACCAGCGCCTTTTCCGGCAAAATGCACGCGGAATGATGGAAGATAAGCAGCTCCACCAATACCCGTTCTTCCGCAAACTCGGGGTTTTCTCTATTGATCTTTCCTCACCCAGAGCCTCTGTACAGGCAATGAGATATTCGGTTACCTCGATGAATCGGCCGGGAGCCGCTCTTTACATTTTTCCCCAGGGTAAAATTGAGCCCTTCAGAACCTCAAATCTTAATTTTAAAAAAGGGATTGGATGGTTAGCAAAAAAAGTTCCGGAAGCTGACCTTGTTCCCGTAGGCATCCACATTCATACCATGCAAAGCGATAAACCTATACTTGACATACATGTGGGAGAACCAGCAAAATTTAACCGTTCTGAATCAAGCCGGAACATAAAAAAACAACTTGAAGATGAGCTCTCTGAGCTGCTTTTTACGCTTATTAAATAGAACAAGGGTTGAACATTTCCCGGAAAATTTTTCGCACATGATTATCAATGGTTACATTCCGTCTACAACTTGTTGTATTTCAAATAATATTCAGCAACCAGCCATAGTATGATTTCCTGATTAATTCGGTTTCATATCCCTTATTCACAGAAATTTCTGAAAAGTCATACAATTTTGTTCATTTGTAACAGATATATTATCGCATGCTGCGTTTATATTTACATCAACGTAACAGCAATTTTAAAATGCTGGGATAAGAACGGCCATGTTTCAACCAAAATTTCTTTTATGCTGTCTTAACAGATAACAAACTTCCGGCAGGTCAGGGACAATTAAAAGTTTACACATCACAAATTCTTAAAACCAAAAAATACATGAGGAGCATTTAAATGAGAGCTTTAATTATTTTTGTAGTGGCAACACTATCAATAGCTGCCCTACCATCCATTTCGAACGCTCAACTATTTGATCGCGTGAAAGACCGGGCTAAAAAAGCAGCCGAGCGAAAAGTAGAAGATAAAATCAGCAACGAGGCCGAAAAAGCGGCTGAGCGGGCTGTTGAAAAATCCTGGAATTCCATTTTTGGAGACGGGTTTGGATCAGCCTCCGGCACCGATGACGAGTCTGGCGAAAGCAGTTTCCAAATGCCGTTTTCGATGAATTCAAATGCGGAAACTGAAGATTCATACACGTTCCAGGTTGTTGCAACGATGCTGGTTGAGGTTCAGAACAGCGAAGGATCAACAGAACAACCGATTGAAATGCATATGCACTTTAGCAGTGACGACCTTTATAGCGGTACCAAAATTTCAGGTTCGCAAATGGAGGGGCAAGACGGAGAGGTGTTCCTGGTGTATGATATGAAAAATGAATCTATGGTAATGCTAATGGACAGCGAAGACGGCAAGTATTCCTTTGCTTACGACTGGAAACAAGCACAGGAAATTGAGGAGATGTATGCCGATTCGGATGAAGCTGACGATATGGAATCTGAAATGGAGGAGGCAGAATGGTCAGATTTTGAAAAGATTGGGACAAAAACGATTGCCGGTGTTGAGTGCCAGGGTTATAAAATGGAAGACGACAACGAAACTCTTGAATTTTGGATGGCTGAAGATACCGAATACGGAATCCAGCACATTTTACAAGCAAACTCTGAAACCAAAGCGGTGAAAGGACGGGGCCTGCCGGATAACTATCCTTCGGGAATGCTAATGGAGATGAACCAGGAAAATCACAATTCCGGTGAAAAAACATCCATGAAAATTACAGAGATCAACAAGGACGCAAATGTCACATACAGTATGGACGATTATCCCGCAATGAGTTTTGACGGTGGCGGCGAGTAATATAGATTGTCAGAGTTAGCAAGGAATCCGCAATGATCTCTGCCGATTCCAAAAATTAGGTCTGCATAAAATCTGACATTCAATAACCGGAGTTAATCCAAGGCATTAGTTGAATCTTTCCTTGCGGCAGTAGGAATGATCATACCCTCATCGACTCTTGGCGGAATCAAAACGGGCATGGCATCTGTCAGGGTTGAATCAGGTACAAATACCGGCATCTGCCCCGGATAGCTGTACCAGGCACCATTTAAGCCTGAGAAGGTACTATCTGCTGATGCTGAAGAGTGAGATAGTGAATCTGCTTGTGCCCAGGTAACATTTGAGGCCGATGGATTCCCGACGTTTAGGTCACCATTTGAGAGAAGTGTATGCTGCTGCCCAAGAGCAGGGCCAGCAGCCAGTATTGCAGACAGTGGAATTAGATAGAGTAGCCACTTTGAAACCATAAAGTTTGTGTGAATTCAAGATTACGTACCTAACGTAATCTATTCCTCAAAAGTACATGAAAAACAAAGGTTTGTATTCTTTGACTTTTGAAACAGGTGAATTCTACTTCTTGTGTTGTGTGGGTAAAATTTTTTTCCGTCATTACAGATCTGTTAATTCGTTCAGGATTCCTTTAAGCCGGGCAGATACTCACCCAAAGGCTTCGATGTGTGCTATGCGGATCTCCCATGAACTTCTCGTCACTCAACAACTCTTCCTCAATTACGTATTGGTTTGCCCCGGAGGGATGTCCGCGGCGCAAAACTATGTTATGAATAAAAATTTTGGATCTACAGGAATTCTTGTGGATAATAAGCTCTGCGAAAGTCATCCCGGCCTTTGAGCCGGGATCTCCAAACCTTTTAAAAGACCGGGTTGTAATAGATTATGGAGATGCCGCATCTGAGTGCGGCATGACGATTAAAGAAACGCACCCACATGAATTCCTGTAGGAGGACTTTGAAATACCCATCTGTCGGCTGCCTGCCCCTTTGGGGGTTTTGCGCCATCGGCATCCCATCGGGGCCGGCTGATGGGTGTCCCTAACCCGTCAGCCCGCACAAGCAGCGTGCAGACGGGCAGCAATGCAAAGCTCTGTGTAGGTCTAAAATTTTTATCTTAAAAGAAAATAATCAACCACAAATGATCAGGTAAAATGAAAAGTCCTATCACCGTACGTGAATCTAAAAGTGAAGACATTGAAACGCTCGTTCAGTTTAACATAGCACTCGCCAGTGAAACAGAAAGCAAACACCTGGATCCTGAAAGGGTTACCTCCGGGGTCAAATCCCTGTTTAAAAAACCGGAGTTTGGATTTTACCTGGTTGCTGAAACAGAAAACCGGGTCGTTGGTTCACTGATGATCACTTACGAATGGAGCGACTGGCGGAACGGTCTCTTCTGGTGGATACAAAGCGTATATGTCCTGCCCGGGTACAGAAGAAGAGGAGTCTACTCGGCAATGCACAAATTTATCCGAAAACTTGCTGAGGAACATCCGGATGCGTGCGGCATTCGTCTGTATGTTGAGAATGAAAACCGGGCCGCACAAAATACATATCATCAGCTGGGTATGAAGGAAACATACTACAAAATGTTCGAAGCGGAGCTGTAAACAGCAGAAATATTTGATTATATGACGCGTTTACCGGTTGTCATTGTATTTAAAAGTGCTTGAGGTTGTCCAAAAAGGACGTGGTATTACAGAGATATTTTACATATCGTCATGCCACGCCCCAGCGTGGCATCTCCCGTCTACATCAACGAAAGGAGATACCGCATCCCCCGCAAGGATCCCCTCGGGAAAGTGCGGGATGACGCCCTTTTTCGACAGACTCTGACTGTATTGAAATTCTTAAAGCCAACTGGTAAACGCATCTATATATAGTTTTACGTCATATTCGATCATTGTGCTTCCTTCACTAAATCCTTATCCCAAAACCATGGAGCATCACCAATCGCAAACCTACATAGATCACAAGCACAGCCGTAATATTCCCAATGATTTGGACATTGAACTTCTCATTGGTCAGATAAGAACCGATGCTTCCACCCAGAATTACTGCAAGTGCCAGCTGCAGGATCAGTGAGGGGTTAACCCGAAACGTGCCCGCAATTGATAATCCAATCAGCCCGGAAACTGAATTGACAAGAATAAAGAGAGACGCAAGCGAGGCAATAATCCGCGGATTTTTCCAGCCTAACAGATTCAATATGGGTGACAAGTAAATTCCGCCGCCAATACCCGACATACCGGCTAAGAATCCCACACTACCACCAAGTGATAGTTTTTTTGATAAGCTGATCTGTCTCGACTTCAATTTATATTTCGCAAACTTCAGGATCATAAATCCGCCTGCCAGGATCAGAGAAGTGCCCAAAATTAAAAAGAAAACTTGCTGAGTTAAACGAAGCTGGGCCCCGAGATAGGCCATCGGTATACTCAGTAACAAAAAAGGCCAGAACTCTTTGAAGCTAAACGCCCGTTTTCGGATAAAGATCAGGGTTCCGATTGAAACAACGCAAATGTTCAGGAGCAGAGCTGTAGACCGGATCTCATAAAAATCAGCAATAAAAAGGCTTAAAATAGCCAGGTAACTGGACCCACCGCCAAAGCCGACAGAGCTGTAAAAAAGAGCCACCAGGAAAAAAACAAAGGGTAGTACTTCTATATCCATTCAGACGGGATTTAATCAATCAAAAGGGTCTCAACCAAGTCACCCTGCCTGACACTCTTTGGCCCTTCAAGGCAAACAAGAGCGTTACCCATCGCCATCGAGTGAATCATTGACGAACTTTGCCGGTTTAAAATAGATACTGTTTCATTTTCGACCTTCGCTTTCAGGAATACGGGTCGATCTGAACGGTACTCGTATTTATGACGTACCGGAAGGGATACTCTTTCCAGCCCTGTTTCAGAAGCACCGCTAAGCCTTTGCAGAAGCGGCAGAACATGGATATAGAAACAGGTCAGTGAAGAGGCCGGATTCCCCGGAAGGGCAAAGACAAACTTGTTATTTTTTCGTCCGAAATAGAGCGGTTTGCCCGGTTTTTGGAATACTTTGTAAAACAGTTCAGTGACACCATTCTCCTCCAGGGCCTGTTCAACAAAATCATAGTCCCCAACCGATATCCCTCCCGAAATAAGTAGTACATCGGAATGATCCAGAAATTCAGCAATACCTGTTTTAATCGCCGAAAAGTCATCTTTGATGTGTGCGTTTTGGCGGCACTCGAACCCGAAGCGTTTAAGAACAGCTTTCAAAGCGTAACTATTCGATTCAAAAATCTGTCCGGCCGACTTTTTGTGTCCGGGTGCAACAAGTTCATCACCTGTACTGATGATCCGTATCCCTGGCTTGCCAAACACCTTTACACGATTCATTCCAAGAGACCCGATCAGCCCAACGGATGCCGGAGATATGAAATGGCCCGGAGCAAAAACTGTTTGCCCCTGTGACAGCTCATTGCCTCTTTCACGAATGTGTTGTCCTTTGGTGATTGCTTCTTCAACATGGAGAACTGAGTTTGCCACACGAGTCTTTTCCTGCATCACCACGGCGGTGGCATTTTGAGGCACTTTGGCGCCGGTAAAAATCCGCATGGCCTCCCCTTTCTGAAGGGTCACCTCCGCCCTCTTACCGGCCGGAATTTCACCCACGATGCGATACGTTTCGCATCTGCCTGACACAACATAGCCATCCATGGCAGAGTTATCGAATGAGGGCAGATCAAAAGGCGACCTGATTTCCTCAGCAAGATAAAAACCATACGAGTCTTCAAGCGCTATCTCTCTGCTTGAAAGTTCAATCTGCTGCTCTTCAATAATTTTTAAAGCCTGCTGAATGGAAATCATTAGCCGCCGATTTCAATCATTGAACGGTTTTGCTCGTAATGCTCTTTCTCCATCTCCGCGTCCATTCCGTCCCGGGAGAACTTTTTCTCTTTGATGGAGCTCAATATAATCTCTTTAATCGATTCACCATTTCTGTATGGAGTCAGCAAGTCTGTTTCTGCAGTTGCAAAAAGGCAGTTCTTCATCTTACCGTCTGCTGTCAGCCTGATCCGGTTGCAGCCCGCACAGAACGGGTTAGTGATTGTGCTGACAATGCCAAAACTTCCTTTGAATCCGGGCACTTTAAAATTTTCGGATGTACTGTGTTTTGGATCTTTAAGTTTCTCAACCTCACCAAACCTGGTGCCTACTGTGTCTAATATTTCCTCTTTACTGACTCCCTTGTCCCAATCCCATTTATTTCCTTTAAATGGCATAAATTCAATAAACTTTACCCCGATGTCCTGCTTCCGGGTAAGCTCTATAAAATCATTGATCTCCATATCATTCACTCCTTTAATCAACACTATGTTCAGCTTGATATTGAAATCATAATCAATGGCGCTGTGCAGGTTTTTCATGATGCGGTCGAAATAATCCCGCTTGGTGATAAATACCGACTTCGACTTCTCAAGCGTATCAAAACTGAGGTTAATATTTCGCAGACCCACTTCCTGGAACAGGTCAAAATACTTATCAAGTACAATTCCGTTCGTTGTGAGTTTCAGGGTTACACCAAGGTTGGCAAGTTCTCGTACAAGTTTCCCCGCATTTTTCCTCACCAGGGGTTCACCGCCGGTCAGCCGGATGGTATCCACACCTAAATGGACGAATCTCTCAGCTATGCCAACAATCTCCTCCAGTGTCATAATATTGGGCTTGTCTGTCAGCTCTATACCCTCTTCCGGCATACAATAAAAACAGCGCAGATTACACCGGTCGGTTATAGAAATTCTCAAATATGTGTGTTCCCGTCCAAAGTCGTCAATGATTTGCGGTGTCCTATTCATCGTGTCCTTTTCCTTTTAAAATTTGAAAAACATGCAATACGTGTGGAAATACCGAATCGATACATTCAGCCGCTCCTTTAACAGAACCGGGCAGGGCCAGGATCAACCTGTTATCCCTTATACCGGCAACAGATCTCGATAGCATTGCGAAAGGCATTCGTTCCTGTCCATATCGCCGCATCTGTTCCTCTACTCCTGCCAGAGTGGTGTCAAGCAGCGGCCTGATGGCGTTGGGCGTCACATCCCGCGGTCCCACCCCGGTTCCCCCGGTAAAAATAAGCAGATCGCAATTTGATTCACGAACCAGCTTTTCAATTTCTGCCCGCTCATCCGGAATAACCGTGTAATCTGTTTCAATTCCAAACTCTTTCATTTTTGTTCGTATCCCTCTCCCCGACCGATCCTCTTTTTCTCCTTTTGATACCGAATCGGAACAGACCACAATATGTGCCTTTAACCTCGCAGTTTCTGTTTTGAACGATGATTTTCCACCACTCTTTTGCAGAAGCTTTATGGTACTGATTTCCACACCTTTGTCGACGGGTTTCAGCATGTCGTACATGGTAAGGGCTACAACACTTACACCGTGCATTGCTTCAACTTCTACCCCGGTTTTATAAATGGTTTTAACCGTCATATTGATGATAATCTCCAGTCCCCTGATCTCGTAATCAACGCCTGTGTATTCAATAGGCAGCGGATGGCAGTCGGGCAGAAGGTCCGGTGTTTTCTTAACTCCCAGCAAACCCGCTGTTTTGGCCATCTCAAACACGTTCCCCTTGGGGACCCGATTCTTCTCAATCAGTTCAATCGTCTCTTTGCTGCTTACTTTTACGATTGCCTGTGCGGTGGCTACGCGAAGCGTGTTTGTTTTATGTGTGATGTCGACCATGTTTCGATTTTCTGTATTCGGTATGTCAGTGAATCGGTGCGTTTACAAGGGTTAAATTACTGATTATATATACTTTGCGTTCTTAGCGAACATTGCGGTTGATACACTAATTAACTTTCCACTGGTGCGTTTCGTCATCAAAATTTTCTTTCCCGAAAATGGGTACCCGTTCTTTAATTTCATCCACCAAAAATTGATTGGCTTCTCTGGCAGCTTTGCGATGAGCTGAAGACGTAAAGACGAAGAAACAGAGTTCACCAACCCGAATTTCACCAAGACTGTGAAAAATATGAGCACAAGTCAGATCAAACTGTTTAAATGCTTCTTCCCGGATTTCATTTATTTCCTTTTCGGCCATCTCTTCGTAGGCAGTATACTCTATTGCTGTCACGGTTTTTCCTTCAACATCATCTGCCCGAACCTGGCCAAGAAAAATACTGTGGCCCCCGATGGCAGTCTTTGACTGATGTTTAGCGATAGAATCTGAAATGGTTGCGGGTGAAATCGCTCCCCGAATAAAAATGGATTTAGACATGAGTTTCCTCTTTTATGATCGATTGAATTCCGGCTTCAACATTCTCCAGGTTATTGAATCCAAACGCTTCATTCAGGAATTCAATAGCTTCCCTGCTGCGTATTCCAGACTGGCAAAACACATAGACCCGGCTTTCTGTTGGAATTTCGTGGTGACGTTCTTTCAGCTGACTCACAGGAATGTTGAGAACATTCGGTTGATCCGGCCGCGGTTCTTCAAAAGGTTCACGAACATCAAGGTACAATTTATCCTCCGAAGTAAGTTCACACCGGATCACTTCCGGCGTAAGTCCCCGGGATTGTACCTTGTCTACCTGCTCGTCATCTCTCTGCAGGCTGATTAGCTGATCCCGGTGTGTGAGCAGATCAATAATTTTCAGTTTTCCGGAGATCACAGAGCCAAGTTTCAATATCATTTTAATGGCTTCAGATGCTTGCAGAACGCCCAGAATCCCCGGCAATACCCCGATCACTCCTACTTCTGCACAACTGACGTTACGATTTGTGGTCGAAGGAAAAAGGCACCGGTATGTCGGACCGTTTTCATAATTGAATACAGAAAGCTGACCCTGATATTTATAGATTGACGCATAAATCCAGGGTTTATTGGTCAGCACGCAGGCATCATTGATCAGG
>JAWLEH010000005.1:33262-67630 GCA_041686215.1 Balneolaceae bacterium
AGGTATTTGGTTTGAAAATTATCCGACCCGTCAAGGATTATATCATATTCTTTAAACAGGGAGAGTGCGTTATTTTGACCCAGCCGTTCCAAAACAGGGATGAATGTCACATCTGAATTAAGCTTTTGCAGGGCGGTTTTTGCCACCGCAACTTTCGGTTTTCCAATATCCGCTTCCGTATACAAAATTTGTCTGTGCAGGTTTGATGCATTCACCCGGTCGTGGTCCATCAGTCCCACTATTCCGACACCGGCAGCCGCCAGGTATTGAGCGGCCGGACAGCCCAGACCTCCCATCCCGATAATCAAAACTTTTGCATTGCACAGAGTATCCTGCCCTTCTGGCCCAATTTCGGGAAGTTTTATTTGGCGGCTGTATTTATCCGTTAATCCATTGTTAAGCATTATTTATCCTCCCGAAAAAGGGGGTAAAAAAGCAACTTCATCACCATGCTTCAAAGGCCCTGAAGCTCCAAGGGTTTGATTCACAGCAACCTGTATCGATTGCGTATCAGAAATGGAGTATTTTGAAAAACAGCGGTTTTTTAACCAGTCCACATCATATTCCTGAGATTTCAGCTCTAATAGTTCTTCTTCCCGGCCGGCCTCTTCCGCAATCACACCAAAATATTTAATTGTAATCGTCATCGTTAAAACCTGTGTTACTTCACTCTGTCAGTTAATTCTTTGTAGTCTTCTTCTGTATCCACATCAAAAGCGCCGTCACGAAAAACGACGCTGCTCACAATATTTCTGTTCCCGGCTATAATTTTTTTTGCACCCACATCTCCCCTTAGCTTCAATAACTGCGGGAAGAATTCTTTGTGAAAGATGGCAGGAACACCCACGTTTTCTTTATACCTGCAGGCGGTAATTTGTTGATTTTCAACCACATGTTTCTGAATTAATTCTTCAATCAAATCCGCTGTGACAAACGGCTGGTCGGATAACAGGAACAGAAGATGTTCAAGAGAATCATTCAATTTTTTGGATTCGGCCACTCCCGCCCGGATGCTTGAGGCAATTCCTTCATCCCAGTTCTTATTCATCGATACAGAGATATCACCCGGATCTATACCCTCCAGGATTTGTCCGACATGTGCCCCGAGAACCATCACCGCAGGCGTCAGGTTAAATGGTTTCACAACTTCTATGATGTGCTGTAAAAGCGGTCTATTATTAAACATAACAAGCTGTTTGGGTCTTCCCAACCGGCTTGATGAACCGGCCGCGAGAATTACTACACCAATGTTAGCTGACTCAATCACAGTTTGATGGTTTCGAATTCGTACAGTTCTTTTTTGTGGATGGATCCGGACAATTCACGGAGATGCCGAACAGAAGACCCGGTGAATACGGCCTGGATTTCCGATAAAATTGAGAGGCCGATTTCGGCCGGCGTTTCGGCCCCCAGCTGTAACCCAACGGGAGCATGTATTTTAGCTGATTGCTCATCGGTCAACTGAATTCCATCTGCGGCAAGATCATCCAGCATCCTCCTGTGCTTCTTATTGGGTCCCAATATCCCGATATATGGAATTTCATCCCTGGCCAGCAATAATTTCAGTACCTCCAGGTCGTACATATAGTTATGCGTCATCAGCACAAAGGCTGTTTTTTCGGTGATATTGATGTTCTCCATAATCTCCCCCGGGTTGGTTACAACAACCTGGCATGAGGTAAAACGCTTACTATTTGCGTGAGTCGGGCGGCCATCGGCCACGATAATATTCCAACCCAGTACACCCGCCATTTCCGACAGTACCTGCGCGTCATTTCCCGCACCAACTAACACCAGCGTTGGGGGCGGAGTGATGATATCGATAAATGCATGATAAATCTCTGAGGGTAAGTGATATTCACCGAAGTGACTGGTTTGCCTATCCAGGGCCTGGTAAGCTACTTCCCTGATTTTTTTTGATAAATCCGGTTGATCGGTTCTACCGGTTTGTGTTCCTTTTTGATCAATCATAACCAAAGTTCCCGGCTGGGGTTTCGTTTTATCGAGATTAAATATCGAAACTAATGCAACCGGCTGTTGATGATCGTCGGCTTTTTTCAACAACTCAACAGCATTCTCTTCCTGCTCTGGATCCACCGGTTCAAATAACACTTGTATAATTCCATTACAACCAAGCTGGGCGCCAATTACGGCGTCATCTTCGTCACTTGTGTCGTACGTCACCAGTTTATTTTTATTTTGATCCAGGGCAAGCAGGGCTTTTCGCAGGGCATCCCCTTCCAGGCATCCGCCGCTGATTGCCCCGGTCATAAAACCGTATTCATCTACCAGCATCCGGGCTCCGGCAGCACGGTAGGATGATCCCTCAACATGAACAACCGTTGCCAGGACACATTTTCGTCCTTCGTTCTTAGCTTTCTCATAGGATTCTATGATCGCATCAATTTCTCTCATTGGGTAAGCGGCTTGAGTTGGGGGATGACATCTTTCATTTCCCTGATGGCTGCCTCAATCTCCTCTTCAGTTGTAAACCGGCCAAGTCCAACCCGTATCGAGGAAAGAGCCCGGTCATCTGGCAGGCCGATCGCTTCTAACACATGAGACGGTTTCTGCGTAGCCGATGTGCAGGCCGATCCCTGTGAAACGGCGAGATTTCTTAACCGGAGAAGTAAGTGGCTGCTATCAATATTTTGGAATGTAAGATTTGTCATATACGGTAACCGGTTTCTCAAATTCCCATTAATTTGTACACTATCCCAATCTGACAATTCCGATTCCATTTGATCTCTCAAGGGGCTCAAACGGTTAGTCTCGTCTTTCATTTCTTTTGAACAAATCTCGCAGGCTTTCCCGAATCCCACAATTGCAGGAACATTCATGGTTCCGGGACGCATCCCTTTCTC
The DNA here is from genome assembly GCA_041686215.1 of Balneolaceae bacterium. Classification (GTDB taxonomy): domain Bacteria; phylum Bacteroidota; class Rhodothermia; order Balneolales; family Balneolaceae; genus SW132. Next base: position 36,127 of record JAWLEH010000005.1, read on the forward strand.
TTGTCCGCCACCGGTAAGAATCGGGGTGATACCGGGTTTATTTTTTTTACTGATATAGAGTGCACCGGCTCCTTTTGGGCCATAGAGTTTATGAGATGAAAAGGTGATCATGTCAACACCAAGTTCATTCACATCAACCGGAATTTTTCCGACAGACTGAGTGGCGTCAGAGAGCAGCGGGATGCTCTTTTCCCTTGTGATTCGGGCAATCTCTTTGAGTGGGTGAATGGTACCGATTTCGTTATTGGCATGCATCAAACACACCAAAATCGTGTGATCTGTGATAGCATTCTCCAGTTTCTTCAAATCAATTGAACCGGACTTATCCACGGGCAGATAGGTGACGGTGCCTCCAGATTGTTCTACAAATTTGCACGTATCCAATACGGCTTTATGTTCAGTTGCGCAGGTAATGATATGTCTTCTTGTATCATCATTTGCCATAAACATCCCGCGGATAATCAAATTTACAGCTTCCGTTGCGCCGGATGTAAACGTTATTTCGCCGGCACTTGCCCCGATTAAACCCGCGACCTGCTCTCTCGCCAGATTCACGGCTTCCTCCGCCTCCCAGCCAAACATATGACTGACACTTGACGCATTGCCAAACCGTTCGTTAAAGTAAGGCAGCATTTCTTCCAGTACTCTCGGATCAACCGGTGTTGTGGAATTATAATCTAAATATATTTTGTTCGCTCGCTTCATACATCAGGAGATTTCAAATCTCAGGAATAAATTATATCATTTTTAGGTACCGGGATCTATCATTCAGTATCAAATAAAACCATATTATTTGATGAATTAAAAATACAAGTTCTATTTGTAGTGAAAATGTTGATTTAATTCCATCGAATAGTTTACTTAACTGAACGTGCGAACACAACTAAATCCTTTCAGCCATGCCTTCATACTCAATAACTATTAACGGTGAAAAACAACAAGTTAACGTTTCAGATGACACACCATTACTTTGGGTGTTGAGAGAGCATCTGAGCCTTTTGGGCACAAAATTTGGCTGCGGTATTTCGCAGTGCGGAGCCTGCACAGTTCATTTAGATGGTGAACCCATCCGGTCCTGCTCCCTGCCGGTTTCAGCGGTTGGCAACGCTGAAATTACTACCATTGAAGGATTGTCGGAAAACGGGGATCACCCAGTGCAACAGGCGTGGCTCGAACATGATGTAGCACAATGTGGCTATTGCCAGGCAGGCCAGATTATGAGTGCCGCTGCACTTTTAAACAGCAACCCGGACCCTTCGGATGAAGAGATAGAATCCGCAATGAACGGTAACATCTGCCGGTGCGGAACTTATCTGAGAATCAAAAAAGCCATAAAAACCGCAGCCCAAACCTCCTAAGCCATGACAATTGTAAAAAACAGTATCGACAGACGAACATTTTTAAAGAAGATGGCCCTGGGAGGCGGCGGGCTTATGATCGGGTTCAGCTGGGCATCAGCTTCGCCAGCCGACATGAAGGACGGGGAAGCAAACAACGAAGCTTTTGATATAAATGCCTACATAAAGATTGATCCAAACGGACAGGTAACGATCTTCTCTCCCAACCCTGAAATCGGCCAGAATGTAAAAACATCCATGCCTTTGATTGTTGCGGAAGAAATGGATGCGGACTGGGAACAGGTAAATGTTGAGCAAGCACCCCTTGATACGGATAAATATTCACGGCAGTTAGCGGGTGGTAGTCAGTCCATTCGACATGGTTGGGACAGCCTTCGAACAGCAGGCGCCACAGCTCGTCTGCTTTTGGTGACTGCTGCAGCCCGGCAGTGGGACGCTGATATCAATGATCTTACTACCGAAAAAGGTGTGATTACCAATACCCGGTCAGGGGAAACAATAAGTTACGGTGAAGTTGCTTCTGAAGCATCATCTATACCTATTCCGTCTGATGTGCCGCTGAAAGACCCGTCTGATTTTACGTTGATTGGCAAAGGTATCAAAAATGTGGATGGAAAAGATATTGTAACCGGTAAACCACTATTTGGTATCGATTTTACTCCCGAAGATACAACTCTTGCAATGATCATACATCCGCCGGCTTTTGGAATGAAGCTAAAATCATATGATGATTCGAAGGCCAAATCTATGCCGGGAGTGAAAGATATTTTCACAATTGATACATCCATTGAAGAACCTCAGTGGTCGGATGTTAATGCGTTTCATGAACTGGTTGTGATTACCGGTGAAACGACCTGGCAGATTATGAGTGCAAAGAAAGAGCTCAATGTTGAATGGGAAGCGGACAGCGACTTGGAAAGCACACAGGATCACGAAAACAAGCTTGCAGAGGCTGTGAACAGTGGAACCGGTGAGGTTGCCCGGAAAGATGGGGATCCCGGATCCGTTTCAGGAAGTGCCTCTCAAATTATTGAACGAACCTATACAGCTCCGTTTCTGGCTCATAACACCCTTGAGCCAATGAACTTTTTTGCGGACGTGAGGGATGATTCAGCCGAACTGATCGGCCCTATTCAGACCCCTGAACAGCTCAGAGGATCTGCTTCACAACTTTTAGGCCTCCCTGAATCCAGCATTAAAGTGGATATGACGCGCATGGGAGGCGGGTTTGGCAGACGATTGTATGGAAACTTTGGTCTCGAAGCGGCCGCCATCTCAAAGAAAACAGGCGGCCCTGTAAAACTTCTCTATACCAGGGAAGACGATATGACCCAGGGAACCTACCGGCCGGCTTATGCCATCAAATACAGAGCTGCCCTGGATGACCAGGGCAATCTACTATCGTTTGAGGCAAGAGGAGCAGGACTGCCCGAAAGCCCGTTATTCGCAAACAGGTACCCTGCAGGAACGGTAGATCACTACTCATCCGAAGATATCCCGGTTCAGACCAATATCTCCACCGGCGCATGGCGGGCACCGAGATCCAATTTTACAGCCGGTGCAGAACAATCGTTTCTGGATGAAGTTGCAGAAGCGGCAGGAAAAGATCCCATAGAGTTCAGGCTGGAGCTGTTTGACCGGGCAAAGAACAACCCTGTTGGGGAAGAGAACGATTACGACCCGGCGCGGTACGCAGGCGTTCTTGAACTGGTTAGAGAGAAGGCAAAGTGGGGAGAAGAGATGCCCGGAATTCATAGAGGAGTATCGGCCTACTACTGTCACAACTCGTACGTAGCTCAGGTTGTGGATGTTGAAATGGTGGATGATACGCCACGTGTCAAAAAAGTTTGGTGTGCCGTGGACTGCGGTATTGTTGTTAATATGGAAGGCGCTCTCAACCAGGTGGAAGGAGGTATCATTGACGGACTCGGCCATGCAATGTACAGTCAGCTAACATTTGAGGACGGGGTACCCAGTGCCAGTAATTTCAACAACTACCATCTTATCAGAAATTCTGAAGCACCTGTAGAAATTGAATCCTTTTTCGTTGAAAATAATATCCATCCAACGGGCCTTGGGGAACCGACATTGCCTCCGGTATTCGGAGCCCTGGCGAATGCACTTTACCAGGCTACGGGAACACGCTATTACCACCAGCCTTTTATGACCAAAGAGCAGCAACCTGCTGAACTTGAATCATGAGTAGTTTATTGAAGAATAATAGTTTCAGATTTCCACCAGGAAAGGATCATCGAAGTGAAATGGAACAAATTCATCCCGGATAAAAATTTCTCAATTTTATTGGGAAAGAGCTGTGGAAGACGAGGTAAAAAAATAGAGCCCCTGAGCTATTTTAGCAGGTAAAAATCCCGCAATAACTCATTCCACTGTAAGAAGAATAAATTACCAGGGGCTCTGTTTAAGTAACTTTTTTATGACTCCAGTGCTTTATCAATGGCCAGTTTAACATGAGCCACATGAGCCTGAGTTTCAGTATTTACACTACCTTTCGAGTTCATGATATCACGAATATTCTGGAGGTTTAAAAGTGCCGATGATTTTGCAATTCGATCGTGATCATCACTTCCAAGAATTGCTATCAATTGATTCACATACTCAATCTGGAGGTTCTGACGAAACGTATTCACATCCCCGGAAGCATCCGCATCAAAAATTGCTCCTGTCAAATCCCCTACCACTTCGGCAACATTATAGGTGTTTCCGTAGCTTCTGGAATCCGTGATTCTCTTCATCGTAACCGGGTGCAACAGGTGTGCCAGAACGCTGCTTTGCATCCCCAAAACCTGGTCGTGAATTTTTGGATCTTCGGTAGAACTGAAGAAATTAAACCCGCGACGCTGAATCTGCAGATAATTGTAGACATTATGAGATCCGCTGAACGCATCCGGTGCAAACAGAAACTCATTTAAGTGACTCATTGCTTCTTTCTGTTTTTCCGCTTCTACGGGAACAAATGGCTTAGTGCCTCCCTCCTGTCCCGCAAAGGCACGATCGCGATGTACACCGCCAATATAACGAGACATAACACCTGTTTGCGTTTGTCTTGCCCCCATCAATGTCATAAATGCGTTTCGGAGCTGCTGGTAGCTCTGCCCCTCACGGCTGAACTTTTCAACAAGATTGTCCATCAAGTCTGATGTAAGCTGAATACGTTCGGCACCATACGCAATTGGGTCGCTCGACATATCGCCAACCATTACGCGGGGATCAATCGCTTTACCCGGGCTTCGCATATCATCGGCATCATTTCCGAATGCGAGTTCCCGCTCGGTAGACCGGTCTGCAATTGCATTCAACCTTTCTGCTTCCGCTTCGGAATCTTCCAGTGATGGCGAGTAACCATATTCAATAGCCCATATATCGTAGGGACCGGGTTTCGTGTCAAAAAAGTGTCCCTGAGCTGCACGGTCGCTGGCAACGTTTACCGTGGAGTAATCCATCACTGAGCCGGTAAGCCCAACCGTAGAGGTTAACTCTTTATTATGAATGTCTTCCGGGGAGTGCAGCGTACTTGCCTGCATATTGTGATTAAGACCAAATGTATGCCCCAATTCATGAAGAATGAGCATTGTTAAACCTTCGTGCTGAAATCCTTTAAGGTCTTCTTCCGGATAGTCCATCACCTGAAGCGCATTCATGCCAAACATATTATTGTGCTGCATGTGCGCACCAAACGAACAAAACTCCGGGTTCATTACATCGTCAAACAGTTCAGAGGTTGATGCATCATCTGTAAAAACATCTTCCTCGCGATAACGATTCGAGAAGAAAACCCATTCCAGCATAATATCAGATCCAAGGATTTGACCTGTTCTTGGATTCACAAAACTGGGACCGTATCCACCAAATGGAGGATTGGGTGATGATGTCCAGCGAAGCACATTATACCGAATATCCCCGGCATCCCATTCGGCATCATCAGGCTGTACTTTCACCTCAACTGCATTTCTGAATCCTGCAGCTTCAAAAGCCTCATTCCAGGCTAATGTTGCTTCCTTGATGGTTTCTCTGAATGCGTGAGGTGTTGTGTTTTCAATCCACCATACAATTGGTTCTACGGGTTCAGAAAGCTCAGCATCCGGGTTCTTTTTTTCGAGATTCCAGCGGTGAATCAAATCGAGATAAGGAGTTGCACTCGTACTAATCTGGTCATCTTTTTCCGTCATGAAATACCCGATTCTGGGGTCGTCGTAGCGCGGCTTGAAATCGTTATCCGGCATTTCGACAAATGAGTGCTGGAACTGGATTGAAACAAAGCGGGCATCCGTAACGGCATCACTTCCGCCATTTACAGGCTGAGGATTCTCGTATACGTACTCAACCTGAACAGCAAGATTTTGGGGATAGCTGTTAACCGAGGTGTATTTTGTCTTATCTGAACTGAGATTACCCAGTGAAAAACTTCTCGGATTCCCATTGGGAGACGGGCTCGGTTTTACCTGGTTCAGGTTTTCACTTAAAAATATAGGGTCAGCACTTATGATGAGCGTGCTGTCGTTCTCAGCCAGAATTTTCTCCGAAATAAGTGTGGCATTCGAAATGTTTGCTGAAGCCGCCCTGCTCAACGCATTCTCTTCATCAAACTGGTAGCGGGTATTCTGTACTACAAATTCAATTTTATTAAAATATCGCTGGATACTAAATATTTTGTTATCCCTGAACGCTCCGCGGAAATGGCCGGCTTCTGTTACGCCGTTTGCAGTATGCCCAAAGTAGATATACTCTTTATTTAGCTGATCTTTTTTAATAGCAAGTTTTGCAGTGCCATCGGTTGTATCCTGGTAGATGGTGAACAACCCTTCGTAGGCCGTCGAGTTTTTCGTTTGATCTTCTACCGATTCTGAAGATGTATCAGAAGTAGGAGCACCTGTAGTTACCTGCTCTGTTGTTGCACAGGCAGCAAACAAGAAAGAGATCGCAATGATAACTGTATAATGTATTATGGATTGATTCATTGAATTCGTAATGAGTTATGGTTTCCGGGAACAGCTCCCGTATAGTTTTATGCAAAAAAAAACTCGCACACCGAATGGCGTACGAGTTTTCTCAGAGTTCGTTTCAGTTAGCTGCACATCAACGGTTAGCCACTTTAATCAGGTTTTGAGCATCTTTTATTTGACGCTCAACATCTGATTGCATAACTGATGGATCTTTAAGTTTCTCTTTGGCGTCCGAAAGTCTTTTCTCTGCTTTGGAAACATCAATATCTTCCGGGGAAACTGCCCGCTCAGCCAGAAGAGTCACTTGGTTTTCATTCATTTCTACAAATCCTCCGCTGACAGCATATGTTATTTCGCTGTCATCAGATTTGCGAATATCTACCTGACCAACATCCAGAGCAGAAATAATCGGAGCATGATTATATAGCATTTGAAAATTTCCGGATGCACCGGGAACTGTTATGCTTACAATATCACCATCAAATTTCGAGCCTTCCGGCGTCAGGACCTGGGCTTTGAACGTTTTTTCGTTTGCCATCGGGTTGCTACGCTTCCGCTTCTTCAGTTAATCGTTTTCCTTTCTCTACTGCTTCTTCAATAGTTCCCACAAGGTGGAACGCATTTTCAGGAAGATGGTCAAGCTCACCGTCCAGGATCATGTTGAACCCTTTGATGGTGTCTTCGATTTGCACATACACACCCGGCTGACCTGTAAACTGCTCAGCTACGTGGAAATTCTGGCTGAGGAATCGCTGAATCCGGCGGGCTCGTGAAACCACCAGTTTATCTTCGTCGGAGAGTTCATCCATTCCAAGAATGGCGATGATATCCTGCAGGTCTTTATATTTTTGAAGAATTTCCTTTACATCCTGTGCGGTTCGATAGTGCTTCTCGCCTACAACTTTAGGATCAAGAATTCGTGAAGATGAATCAAGCGGATCCACGGCAGGATAAATACCAATCTGCGTTAGAGCACGGCTAAGTACTGTAGTTGCATCAAGGTGAGAAAACGTTGTTGCAGGAGCAGGGTCCGTAAGGTCATCCGCGGGCACATAAATAGCCTGAACAGATGTAATAGAACCATTTTTAGTTGAGGTAATCCGTTCCTGCAGATCGCCCATTTCCGTTGCAAGTGTAGGCTGGTATCCCACAGCAGATGGCATACGGCCAAGCAGTGCAGATACTTCCGATCCCGCCTGTGTAAATCGGAAAATATTATCAATAAACAGCAGGATATCCGGGGAAACTTCATCACGGAAATACTCAGCAACAGTCAGACCGGAGAGCGCAACACGTGCACGTGCGCCGGGTGGTTCGTTCATCTGGCCAAACACCAGTGTTGCACGAGACTCTTTCAGGGCAGATTCGTCAATCTTGGAAAGATCCCACTCACCCGCTTCCATTTTCTCTTTAAATTCATCCCCGTAATCAATCACACCCGATTCGATAAACTCACGCAGAAGATCATTCCCTTCACGTGTACGCTCACCCACTCCGGCAAATACGGACAGGCCACCGTGCTGCTTGGCAATATTATTGATCAGCTCCTGGATCAAAACTGTTTTACCAACACCGGCGCCGCCAAACAAGCCAATTTTACCCCCTTTGGCATACGGGCAAAGCAAGTCGATAACCTTAATACCGGTTTCAAGAATCTCGGTACTCGTTGCAAGATCTTCAAATCTGGGTGCATCCCTGTGTATAGGATAACGGTCTTTGCCTTCGGGCTGCTTGATACCGTCAATTGCCTCACCTACAACGTTAAAGAGACGTCCTTTGATATCCTCACCTACCGGCATGGAAATCGGGCCCTCTGTGTTTACAACATCCTGCTGACGAACAAGACCGTCAGTTGAGTCCATGGCAATTGTCCGTACACGGTCTTCGCCAAGATGCTGCGCTACTTCGAGGTAGAGCCGGGAACCGTCTTCACGTTCAATATAGAGTGCATTTAAAATTCTTGGCAGCTGACCTTTTTCAAAGTCAACATCCACTACAGGTCCGATAATCTGCGCAATTTTACCTTTCTTCATTCGATTTTTCAGAAGCTTTAATTATGACGTTTTATGGTACAGGAATACCGTAATATTCTCTATTTCATGAAAGCTTAAAAATTTAGCCACTTCCTGCTCAAAAATCAATGAATCTTTACACCTTTATTGCCATTTTCTGAACCTCTCCCAGATACCAACTGTATTTTTAGCTTAACATCAGTGCGCATTGCAAGAATTACCATTCGGTATGCCGCTGTACGATATATCGTAATGATTTTAGTTGACTCATTGTAGGGGTCTTGCCCCACAGGGCCGGGTAATTAATCCACTCACGATTAAACCGACCGCCTCTGCAAGATATACAGTTACGTCATTATATCTGAAATACCCCACCAACCTCAATCACCATACATACTCTAAAAACAGAAGGAGTTCAATCTTTCAGGTTAGCATAAGGCAAATCAATATATTATCTTTAAAGCTATCTGTAATTTTGACATAATGAGCGTTCCGGTCGTCGGAATCAAGAAACTGGTAACCCTTTAAACAAGCCTACTTTTGGAAACTGAACTTACTGCACGAACTGTCAGCGTAGACCTTTTAGTTGAATTTGATGAACAACAAACCATCACCTATGCAGATGCTAATGACCTGGAACCCAGAGAGCGAGCCCAGGTACGTGAGTATGTTCAGAATATTCTAAGAAAGCGAAGCTACCTCGATTTCATTTTAGGGGAATTTTCCAGTATCGAAATGGATGAGATGAAACCTGAGCTCAAGAATATCCTTCGTCTTGGTCTGTATGATATGCTGTTTATGGACGGAACACCGGATTATGCCGCCATCAACGAAGCAGTAGATATTGCCAAACTACGGCTTGGTTCCCGGTCAGGTGACCTTGTGAATGCCATACTTCGCAACATACAGCGGGACATGCCGAATCTTCCCAAACCGGCTTTCAAAGATCGAACCAAACTGATTGCCACAACCTTTTCTCACCCTGAATGGATGGTAAAACGATGGGTAGACCGAATGGGTGAACGGGAAGCTTTTCAACTTATGCAGGCTAACAACCAACGCCCGGCATACTATGTTAGAGTGAATAACCTTCGCACAAAATCAAAAAACTTCAAACTTCGGATGGAGAAAAGCGGTATCGAATTCGAAGAGAGCGAATGGCTGCCGGGATACTTTAAAGTTGACAGTGTACAGCCATTTATTGCCAAAGAGTGGCTCACCAAAGGATTTTGCCAGATTCAAGATATTGCAGCCGGTTTTGCGCCAACGGTTCTCGAGCCGCTTCCCGGCGAGGAGATCTACGACCTTTGCGCTGCACCCGGCACTAAAAGTATTGTAATGGCGGACATGATGAATGCGGAAGGATCTATCACAGCAGTGGATATTAATTCCGGCAGACTGGAGCTGCTTGCACAAAGTGCAATGAATTTCCTGGCTGAAAATATAAAAATTCGACGGGCCGACGTCCGTGAACTTGATTTAAAACTTGCAGATGGGGTTCTCTTAGATGCTCCCTGTACAGGCACGGGAGTGCTGAGCAAGCGTGCAGATCTGCGATGGAAACGAACAGAGGAGGAACTGCAGGCATCTGTGAAACTCCAGGAAGAACTGCTTGATGAAGCAGCGAACCATGTAAAACGCGGGGGCCGCCTCGTATACAGCACCTGTTCAATTGAACCGGAAGAGAATTGGGGACAGATTGAAAAATTCCTTGAAAAATATGACAATTTCGAGCTGGAAAAACTGGATGAATTCCTTCCCGGGGAAGTGCTTGATCAGGATGGATATGCCTATCAAACACTTCCGCACAAACATAATTGTGATGGTCATTTTGGTGTGCGCCTGAACCGTGTAAAATAGACATTTACACGAAATCGGCACTCATCCAACAGAACGTAATCATCCATACCAGCTATTTACTATTTAAATGACTTCGCAACCTAAGATCGACTCTATACCCAAGCATTATAACCCCGGTACAACCGAAGAGAAATGGTACAACTACTGGGAAGAACACAATCTATTCCATTCCACACCGGATGACCGCGAACCGTTTGCGGTTGTTATTCCCCCACCTAATGTAACGGGTGTGCTTCATATGGGGCACATGCTCAATAATACCATCCAGGATGTGCTGGTTCGCAGAGCCCGTATGCAGGGAAAAAACACCTGCTGGGTACCCGGTACCGATCACGCTTCTATTGCCACAGAAGCAAAAGTAGTTCAAAAACTTCGCAAAAAAGGAATTAAAAAGAGTGATCTGTCGCGCGAAAAATTTATGGATCACGCCTGGGAGTGGACCGAAGAGCACGGTGGAATTATCCTTCAGCAGCTTCGCACACTCGGAGCCTCATGCGACTGGAAACGAACCCGCTTTACCCTGGAAGATGAGCTTTATGAGGCCGTCATCACCTGCTTTATAAAACTCTATGAAGACGGCTATATCTACAGGGGCAAGCGCATGATCAACTGGGACCCGGCAGCCCAAACGGCCCTGAGTGACGAGGAGGTCATCCACAAGGAAGTGCAGTCGAAGTTGTACCACATTCGCTACCCGATAAAGAATACCAACCGGTTTGTAACGATTGCAACCACCCGGCCGGAAACCATTCTCGCAGATACAGCCGTTTGTGTTCATCCGGATGATGAACGCTACAGTGACCTGGTTGGCCAGACCGCCATCATCCCGTTAGTGAACCGCGAAGTGGAGATTATCGCCGACGACTATGTTGATCCCGAGTATGGAACGGGTTGCCTGAAAATCACGCCCGCACACGATACAAATGATTATGAGCTGGGGCTAAAGCACAATCTCGAAATTATTGATATGCTGAATGCTGACGGCACACTTGCCGAATCAGCCCGGTTTTATGTTGGAAAAGACCGTTTTGAAGCACGTAAGCTTATCATCAAAGAACTGGAAGAGAAAAACCTTCTTGTGGATACCGAAGAGATGCCCAATAAGGTTGGGTATTCCGAACGGACGGACGCAGTGATTGAACCCCGCCTGTCCCTTCAGTGGTTTTGCAGAATGGAAGAACTGAGCAAGCCCGCTCTTGAAAATGTGATGAACGATAAAATCCGGTTTCATCCCGCAAAATTCAAAAACAGCTACCAGCACTGGATGGGGAATATCCGCGACTGGTGTATATCCCGCCAGCTATGGTGGGGCCATCGTATTCCCGCCTGGTACTACGGCAATGGGGCTGATGAATACGTTATCGCAAGGGATGAACAAGAGGCGCTTAAAAAAGCACGGGAGAAGTCAGGTAATGCCGGCCTTTCCGCTGATGATCTCCAACAAGATGAAGATGTACTCGATACCTGGTTCTCCTCCTGGCTCTGGCCAATATCCGTATTCGATGGTATTGAACATCCTGAGAATGAAGAAATCAACTACTACTACCCCACGCGTGACCTTGTAACGGCTCCTGAAATCATGTTCTTTTGGGTGGCCCGCATGATTATGGCCGGTTACTATTTCCGGGGTGAAAAGCCATTTGGAAATGTCTACTTCCACGGGATCGTGAGAGATGAGAAACGTCAAAAAATGTCGAAGTCTCTCGGCAATTCCCCTGATCCTCTAAAACTTATTGAACAGTACGGGGCCGACGGCACCCGGGTTGGAATGTTGTTTGCTTCTCCTGCCGGCAACGATCTTCTGTTTGATGAAAGCCTGTGTGAACAGGGACGAAACTTTAGCAACAAGATCTGGAATGCATTTCGTTTTCTGATGATGAACAAGCAGGAAGGGAAAAATTACACTCCTTCCCTCGAGCTTGATCCCGAGAACCTTGCCGACCGCTGGATGATGGCCCGGATCAAACAAACGCTGACCGATGTTGAAAAAGATTTTGACAGCTACAGGCTTAATGAAGCCCTGAAAAAGCTCTATTCGCTGGTATGGGATGATTTTTGCGACTGGTATATTGAAGTAAGCAAAGCGGATACTCCCGGTGAACCAATGCCCGTCAAGAACCTGGAACGGGCACTCGGGCTGTTTGAACTGCTTATGAAGATGCTCCATCCATTTATGCCGTTTATTACTGAAGAGATCTGGCAAAGAATTCAGGAGCGATCACCTGAAGATGCTCTTACAATTAGTGAATGGCCCTCCCTGGACGACGATATTGACACCGATGCAGATAAACTCTTCTCACAAATTCAGGAACAAATTTCAGCCATTCGCAACATCCAGTCGGAGATGGGGGTATCTCCGAAGAAAGAGTTAACGATTCTCGCAAAAACAGCTGACAAAACAATGGCTGATGACTTAAAGCAGCACAGCTGGATCTACAACAAATTCCTGTCTGTAGAATCCATTGAATTCAGCCCGGAGCTGCACAAGCCAAAAGCCTCTGCAAGTGCTCTCGTTCAGGGAACTGAACTTTTCATTCCGCTTGAAGGACTCATAGACCTCGATAAAGAACGCCGGCGAATCGAGAAAGAGATCAGCCAGACTGAAGGATTTTTAAAAAGTGTAGAAAAGAAACTATCCAACCAAAAGTTTGTCGAAAATGCACCTGATGATGTGGTTGACCGGGAGCGGCAGAAAAAGTCCGACGCTGAATCAAACATCAAAAAATTGAAAGAGAGTTTGCAAAACCTGGCCGGATGACGATGGAAATATTCACAAACCATCACTCCCATTCACGATATCTGCGGTCTCATGGGTTCAGGATGCAAAGCTCAATACTCACAAGAGGCCGAATATGAGCAGAACTGAACCAACATCATCTGAGATAAGCTGGCTGAACAACCTTCTGGAACCGTACATCATACCAAGAGTTCATCACCTTGGATCGGAAAGAACATCAGTGGCCCGCTACGACAAGCGTAAAGCAATGTACGGAGGCAAAGGTGTGGTGTATCTTTTGCAGATGTTTCAGGAGGATGAGCTGGTAAACAACCGGATCGGTGCATATATGGTACTGCCTGAAAATGGCGTAAGTGCCGGATTCCATACCCATGGAACCCGCAAAGAGCAGGAATTATATGTTGTGATACACGGCCGGGGACTCTATAAAGAGAAAGATAAATGGGAAAGCACACCCCGAACCTACCCTGTCAGTACCGGGAGCTGCACGACTGTCCGGGGGGCTGCATATCACGCCGTGGAAAATACGGGTGATGAGCCCCTCATTATTTTTGTAATTACAACAAATGAGCCTGTATCAGTATCCGGTTAGGTAGTAATCACACCCTCTTAAACAGGCTGTGAGAACATTATATTCCAAAGAAGACGTACCTAAATAAGGCAAGATTTCTGTCCTTTCCAATGCTGCCGTTCTTTCTGACTCACCCCGTCCCCTGGCGGGACTTTACAAAGAGGCGAGCGTCGAAATCAATAATTTTGCCTTAAAACTTTAACTGAGTCGAAATTTGTTATCGTATTTTCATACAGCCTCTTCAAAGCAGATCTAATTCTAAATCACGACTCTGTAAATAATATTTACTCTTTTTGTTCACGATAGCGGGATTTTTAATAAATAAGTTGTATCATTAAACTCAATTAGAAATCTGGTCTATCGATCGGATACAACTTTACAATACAGTTATGCAATACGGAAAAGTAAAATGGTTTGATGCGGAAAAAGGATTTGGATTCATCGAGCCCGACGAAGGTGGCAAGGACATATTTGTTCACAGAAACAATATAGAGAACCTTGGATTTCAGGAAGGGCTAAATGATGGAGAAGAAGTAGAATTTGATGTGGAAGATACGCCTAAAGGACTGAGCGCAATTCAGGTAAGTCGCGTAAGTTAACTTTCGAATTTTAACACAATGTAAGCCGTGCTGATACCAGTACGGCTTTTTTTATTTTTTATATGTACTGAAATTCGCTTTCCTGTCTGTTAATAATTATACCCTTCGCCTCTTTCAGAGCCTAAAGAAGATCCTTAAGAGACGGATCGAACTCAATCATTCGTTTGGCAAAAGGTCAGAGAGGCATCACTTACATAGCATGTTTTCTGGCCCAATCTACAACAGCCTCCGCCAACTCACGTCCGGCTCCTGTGTAAAATAAGCTTCATTCACTTCGGTTTGACCAATGATAATTTTGGTGTTACCAAGTTTGGAATTAGGTCATCTTACCAGCCTCGCGATTCTCTTTACTTAATTGGAATTCATCTTTTGTTTCGGTTTGATGGTCTGATACCATAGCGGCTGGAAATGTATTTATCTTTGTGACACTACAATCTAATTTTCAACAATTGATTTGTGCTGTGGTATATACCCCTGCCGGATACATTCCTGAAGGATCATTTCCGTCATATCACTTTTAAACAAAAATTCGTACCTGATATCTACCACATACGCTTTCACACGAAGCTTCATTACAAACCGGACGTTGTGTAGTTCATTTAGTACAATCACAACTACGGGTTTATTCAGGTAGGTAAATGAAGATGAATAGACCGCTTTAAAGGCGATCTCTTTTACTTTTGCCACATCAACTGTTACCGGAAGATAAATTTCCGCAACCACCTGGCAGTCAAGCGCACTGGAGTTGGAATTGGAAACTGCTTTGTTCATGAGTTCTCCATTAGGAATTGACACAACCGAATCGTCCGGTGTAACCACCCTGCTGGACCTGAGACCGATGCTAATAACTTCCCCGTAATGCTCCCCAACCTCTATTTTATCGCCAACCTGAAATGGCCGGTCGAGAATAATCATAATACCACCGAAGATATTCCGTAAAATATCCTGAGATGCAAAGCCTACTGCTATTCCAACAGATGCCGCAATTGTAATGATTGTTTCAAACGGGGGGACAATCACGCCGGCAATAATAATGTAAATGGAAATCGACCAGATCAAAATTCGACTGATTGGAGATAATCGTTTAATAAACAACCGGTAGTTTGTAGCCTTTTCAGATACATTATCCAGAATGAGGGACACATATTTATTCACAAAATAGGTGATTATCAGGATCAACAGTGTGTAAATCACCTTACCGAACGAAATCAACTCCCGGATTTCCGCAATATCCGATTCAATCTCATTAACGGTGTCGCTCTCTTCATCTGCCGATTCTTCCACGGCGGGCGCATCCACACTATCCGGTATACTCTGTACGGGTCCGGTTTGCTCTGAAGCCTGCGGTTCTGCCTGCTCAGTCGTATCACTCTGCCCAAATTCAAATCCGGGCGGTAAACCGGTCTGCCTTGCTTCTGAGGGCAACACAAGCGTAAAGAGTGCTATCACCACAAGAAAGGATACATTTTGAAAAACACACGCTGTCATGGAATACATATGATTCATATAAACTCCCTTTTTAGTGGATAATATTCCGTCGTTTCAACATTCTGAGAACCTGCCTGTAAACAAGGTGATTCAGATTATAGCCGTTTTTACTTTTGTAGATAATACCCTTTGATTTCAGCCTGGCAAGCATCAGCCGGCTTTCAGACAGATCCTGATGCAGCGCCATTGCAACCTGTTCCTGGCTTAGAGTATCATGAATAACAAGAGCCGCAAGCGTGAATAGAACTTCTTTTGAAGGCGTTTCCAGTTTATCAACTTCTGTCACTTCAAGCGGTGTAAAAACAAACCGCCGGCTATCGTACTCTTTTATGGACTGCAGCCAGAAAATCATAGCGATTGACAGGTTACCCTCACTTACTTTTGAGAGCCTGGAAAAGAATGTATCGCGTACGAGCTCCTGTGCTTTCACATCATCATCCAGCAGTTTTTTATATGCTCTGGAGTTTTTTAACATCTCTCCCGGCTCAAAGTAAAGTTCATAACCTGACGCTTTATGACGAGCCATGATTGCGTCCCTTATTCCTTTTTCATCCAGACGGTCTGTTTCTGTGATATGCGAGAAGTACTGGTCGGCTTTCGACATTTTTACAAAAAACTCCCATGAATAACGCGATACACTTACCACCCAAAAGAGTTTATGTGTGGTTGCAGACATGATCACCCAAAATGCTTCGAGGGCGTCATATCCGTTTATGTTGCGTACAAATAGATTTTGAAGATTTTCAACAATAACCACGGACGGACGTTTTTTCCGCTCTATTTTTTCAAAGAATTCCTCCCGGTTTTCAACCGGTTTGAACCCCAGTGCATTACACAATATACTCAGCAGTTTTTCCTCTTCAGTAAATGTTGTTTCAAATGTTATTTCAATCGGTTCTTCATCCGGGAAAGAAACATCTTTAGCGAAACGGATTAATGTAGATTTTCCGCTTCCCTTCTCGCCCACCACTCCAACGTTGGTTCCCAGCCCCCGTTTCCACTGTTCGTAGGCGTTGGTTATAAACGCTCTGTTGCTGTCGGGACTCACGTAAAACCGGTCATCAATCTCAAAGTCGCGATCAAATAGTCGTTTATACACAAATGGTAATTCTCGTGCTTCTCCCGGTCTTGCAAGGTACTCCGCAAGATTGCGTTTCTCTTTTGTAGATATTACTTCTTCTCCTTTAAATCCAAGGAAGCGCCCTGTTATCTGTCGATAAACCCGAAACTTTCTAACCAGGAATCTCCACCCCAGTTCGACCTTTTCAGAGTATCTTGCCCAGCGGGCCCGAACCCTCTTTTGCCAGTCCGACGCCTGTTCTTTCACAAGTATAGCTTTATCCTGCAGCTCAAATTTGTCAAACTCTCTTCGTAACATTGTGCCTGCAAGCGAATGAAGGGCTTCGGGCAGGCCTGTTTCTACAATAGTTTGATAGGCGTTTTGTTTATCCCTAACCTGCCTGATCGCTTTCTCAAGTGTAGTAACTGCGCGCTCCATTCCCTCAAGGGCAATTGCCAGAGGATCCTGCTCTTCTTCTCCGCTCTCGGTTATCTCACCACGTATTGATTCAATTGCAGCCAGCAGGTTAATATCCACTACACGTGCCGACTCCTGAACGTCCTTGTAAATGAGAGCCAGCAGCTCATCAAACCCCTGTAATTTGGGATCGAGTTCTTTAACAGCCTGCTCCTTTAAATATCGGGCTGCAAGCGACTGCCATTTAATTTTGTCCATTTGAAGTACCGGAACGGGATAGGCACTTTCTCGTTTTTCTGCAAGGTGAAGTTCTTCGCTAAACCTTCGCGACTCTGCCTGCAGGGAGCTGATCACATCTCTTATTTTCTCAACCGGTTTAAGCAGTTTATCAGGTTCACTCATCGGTTCTAAAAGCTTTTCACGGAGGTTTTCCTCCAACTCACGGCGCTGCTGATCCAGTTCTTTATCAATTTTTTCTTTTGATGACAGCTGTTTGAGATTCTCTATTATCTGTTTTGTCTCTTCTACACCCCGCTCAATTGGCAGGTAAAACGAATCACGAAAAAACTGGTGTGAAAGTGATCGAATTTTATTTTGAACATCTCGTGCCACAAAGCTGTAGCGCGCAATTTCAACCTGAACTGTAATATCCGAAAGCTGTGAATTCAGATACTCCAGCCAGACACTATGCTGCCCTTCGAGATGCTCCTGAAGATCCGCAGGGAAAGTAGACCGCTCCTTACCAACACCTTTTTTTTCAGAATACTGAAAGGTCCCCGCCAGAGACGCATTTTTTAAGAGATTCTCCACGGGTTCGCGCAGCAGGTCATTTACCTGCTGTGAATTATTTTCTTCGAGTTGTTTGAAATGCTGAACACCAATTTGCAGATGCTCCTCAAGCTGATTCAGAATTCGTATAGCAAAATTTGTGCGTCCCTCTTTACCGTTTTCAGCTTTTTGGTTCTTTTCTGGTACATTTTCTTTTTCAACATCCTTTTTTTCTAAAAACAACCCCACCAACATTCCAATCTCATCATATTCGCGAGCAGCAACATCCCGGATCCACTCCCCGTTGTCGAGAAAATGCCGGAGTGCAAGCTGGCGTACCTGAACTGTTCTGCGCAGCGGCCGTGAAGAGAGTTTTGTCCGCATTCGCTTCATTCCCTTTACAGACCTCACATACAGAGAGTCTTCCTTATTTGGCTTCAAATGCACTTCTCCCTGGTCTTCTGTCATCTCAGCCGGCAGAGATTCAGCTGCATTTAATACAGCTTTTTTATAACTATCACTCCAGGAAGACTCATGGAGGTTCTCTACAATCCTTTGCAGATCCGGCAGATTTGATGTAAATAGGTCCAGAGCATCGCGGTAATAGTTTTCATCATCTTTTTTCAGGCGCTGTATCGAGTTTCGAGTATTTATAAACCACTCTTTCAGCGGTTCACGGAAATCCAGGCGGGCTTGTTCAAGCTCCCGCTGTAAATCAGTCTCAGTAAAACGTTTGAGTTCATCTTCGATACCGGACAGGGTCCGGTTTTCGGTTTTTTCTTGCATACGTTACAGCAGGTTCAACACGTTGATTTGTCGGCTTAGGCTTATAACTGAATAAAAAGTCAGCAGAAATAGGTCTGAGACAGCCGGCTAAGATTCTTTCGGAAGATAGGATAATTCATCGAAAATACGAGGCGGTACTGAAGCCACAATCACAAAATGATTGAATAAAATTATGGTATATATGATTACTCCATAAACGCTGTTTATGGAAGCAATAAAATTTCCTACATTATATACGATAATTTATATACAACTACTTATTTAGATTTTAGTGGTAAACAGGCAAAACTATATTACTCTTTTTCTTTTACTCATTTGTACGGGATTTCTTTCTTTATCGGATGCGGAGGCCCAGACAGAACTTAACCGCGTTTCGGCTGTGGAACGAAGTGATGGAAATGGGTTTGTTGTCCGCTTTCACAAATCAGGTTCAGTCGACTCCTCCCGTGTACTGCAACCATCAGAGGAGCTATTTCAGGTTGTGCTCTATTCGTCTGATTTGGATACTTCAAATTTCAAACCGATCCCGGAAGGCCCTGTATTTCGTGGTTTTGAGATCTTCAAACTGGAGGAAGGAGTTGCGATGAACATACGCCTGCACGAAGGGCACTATTTTAACTTCAGTACTTACGCCGATCAAAATGGAAAAGACCTGCTGCTTGCGTTAACAAATACCACCAAAGATGAAATGACGGGGATCACCCCTGATATCATGCCAATTAACTGGGAACTCTACGTTTCAGAAGAGGACGGCGATGAACCGGATGATTTTATGGTGGATGAAAACGCTGATACGGCTGAAGCCGACCGATCGAACGGGGCTACGTTTGATGTGGTGGTTATAGACGCCGGTCATGGCGGAAAAGATCCGGGAACGCTGGGTGCAAGTGTTCGGGAGAAAGATATCACCCTTCAGGTTGCTCTTCGCGTTGGCAAATATATCGAAGAAAATATACCCGATCTAAAAGTTGTATACACACGAACAGACGACCAGTTTGTCGGTCTTGAAGAACGTGGTAAAATCGCCAACAAACACGATGGGGATCTATTTGTTTCAATTCATGCCAATGCGTTCGACCACCCTAACAACGCCAGAAAACAGAGTGTAGCAGGAGCAGAGATTTACTTTTTGGGTATGGCCAGGAGCCAGTCTGCACTGGAGGTCATGAAGCGCGAAAACAGCGTTATCGAATTTGAATCCGGTGAAATAGAAGAATTAACAGAAGAAGATCTGTTGATTTACGAATTGATGAACGCCGGTAACATGTCAACCAGCCAGCGAATAGCTGAAAAAGTTGAGCACCAGTTCAGAGAGCGGGCCCAGAGAAAATCTCGTGGTGTAAAACAGGCCGGTTTCCAGGTTCTTTATGAAGCTTCCATGCCCGGCGTGCTCATTGAGCTCGGATTTTTATCCAATCCCAATGAGGCAAACTACCTCACAAGCGAATACGGCCAATCCATCATTGCATCGGCAATATACCGATCAATTCGCGACTTCAAACTCGATTACGACCGAAGCTACAACCGTCAAACCTCATCAAGATAAATACTGTGTCATTACAACCGTTAATTATTGGTGTAGGGGGAGGTAGCGGCTCGGGTAAAACAACCGTAGTGAAACATATTCTCAGCGGTATCGGAGAAAACAATATCCAGCTTCTACAGCACGATTCTTACTACCGCGATCTGAGCCACCTGCCGCTTGAAGACCGAAAAAAACAAAACTTTGATCATCCGTCCTCTCTCGAAACTGAACTGATGATTCGCCATGTCGAAGCCCTGAAAAGCGGGTACCAGGTGGATGTGCCGGTCTATGATTTTGCCGCCCACACCCGCTCGGATAAAACCTCAAAAGTTACTCCCAAAGAGATCATCCTTCTGGATGGTATTCTCATTTTTACGGAACCTGAATTGCGCAGTCAAATGGATATCAAGCTGTTTGTCGATACGGATGACGATGTGCGCCTTTTGCGGCGAATCCGCCGTGACATTATGGAGCGAGGGCGTGACCTTGAAGGTGTTATGAATCAATATGAACTCTACGTACGCCCGATGCACCTCGAATTTGTAGAGCCCAGCAAACGATACGCTGATATCATCATTCCAAGGGGCGGAGAAAACCAGGTTGCTCTTGAAATGGTAATAGCAACCATCAGGGAAAAGCTCAAAACGATCAAGCTGAAAACAGAATCCCTCATTTCTGAACGCTAACCTGTCTCCTGATATCTAAAACTGTGGCTTATTAAGTTTAAGAAAGGCGTTCATACCGTCAAACACCAAATTCCTGCGATACCGGCAATTGAACTGCGGTTCAAGATGTTGTTTTACAAACAGACCGTTACCACCTGTAATATAAAGTTTTGATTGCCCGGCAATCCGTTGATACTGTTCAACAAAAGATCCGATCGCGCGCAAAAATCCGCTATTCAATCCTATACGGATCGCATCCTTCGTAGATTTTCCGGGAAACTCGTCTGGCATTTCAAAACCTACTCCGGGTAGTTCCGGCGTAAGTTCTGTCATTCCGTGGCGAAGCATAGGCAGGCCCGGCATAATCACCCCACCCCTGAACCGGTAATTTTGCGTCATCCAGTCGACCGTACAGGCTGTACCGGCATCTATTACAACAGCATCCGTCCCGCTATTAAACACTGCTCCTGCGCAAGCCAGCACCCGGTCGATACCCAGGGTATCGGGTGTGTCGTACTCAAGGGTAATTTTCCCAAGATTTTTTGTCTTGATTTCATAAATGTGCAGTCGTCCCTGTTCTTCTAATATGATGGCAGACAGATCTTTGCGAACCGAAGATAGGAGCACACGTTCATCATCCGGTAACTGTTGGATAGATTTTTCAAGTTGATCTTTCCGGTTAACCGCAACGGTAAAAAGAGTTTCTTCCACAGATCCGGTACCCCGTACTGCTTTTACCGAACTGTTACCTATTTCTACAAAAATCATACGTAGCTATTGTTCCGGTTATGTTGCTTATTGAGCCCTGAAAATGCCTCAGCGGAAACCGTTCGAATTCCCTCATAAAATCGTATCTTTGCAAATGATTATAGCGCAGCAACTGTAAGTTTGCCGAAGATAACAAAAACTGGATACCTAACGCATATAAACATGGATATTGAAAATAAAATCGCGATTGTAACCGGGGCCAGCAGTGGAATTGGAGCAGAATTTTCAAGAAAACTCACAGAAGCTGGTGCCACAGTTTACGGCCTTGCACGCAGCAAAGACAAACTTAAGAAGTTAAAGTCCTCTCTTGGCTCTTCCTTTCAACCGGTACAAATGGACGTTACCCAGTACAGGACACTCGAAAAGTGGATTGAGGATACATTCGGTCCCGGTCACTCACCCGACATTCTAATCAATAACGCAGGGCTTGGCTTATTTGGCTCTGTCGACGAACTCCCGATGAAGGACTGGCAAACTATGGTGGATGTGAACTTAAATGCTGTTTTTTATCTGACCCGTCTTGTTGTACCCCTGATGAAAGCATCAGAATCGCACTCACACATCATCAATATTGCATCCATTGCAGGATTATTAGGCAACCCCGAACTGTCGGGCTACAATGCTACCAAATTTGCGGTACGCGGTTTTAGTGAGTCTCTGTTCAAAGAACTGAGATATGATGCCATAAAGGTAAGCTGTATGTTTCCCGGTTCTATTGCCACACCCTTTTTTGGAAAAGCTGCCGGGATGGATACTCATTCAAATATGATGCAGCCGGGTGACGTTGCAGATACACTGGTTCATTTGCTGCGAACACCCGATAATATGCTGATTAATGAAATTACCATGAGGCCCTTAAACCCGAAAAATCCGGAAGAATCCTGATTTTCACTTTTTATTATGAAGCGAATTTTGATTGGTTCATTACTCATTTTCCTGGCCTGTGGCGATCCCACAGCACCGGAAGATCTGCTTGAGGAAGATCGTTACATTCGAGTATTTTCCGAACTTGTAGTCGTAAACCAGCTTACAGAAGATCAGCTTGGAGGCGTATCACGCGATTACCTGCGGGATCAGGTGTTTGAAAAACACGATATTGATCCCGATCGGTTTAACCGTACCCATCAATACTACCAGAAGCAGCCGGAACTTCAGCTCGAGCGCATAGACCAGGTTGAAGAGATTCTAAAGGAGGAGCGCGACCGATTCCAGGACCGGCTGAATGAAGAACGTAGCCAGGCCCGTGAGCAACCTCAGCAACCAGACTCTGTATCTTCACAGCCGCATGACTCTCTTTCACCCCAAAGCCAGTTTAATAACCCGCCTGATTAAACTATATATCCTGAATGAAATTACGAGTGCCGTTTTCTCTTATTATTGTGATTACTTTTTTCATCACTATAAAACCTGCAGCGGCCCAGGAGAACTCGCTGAAGGATGTTCAGATCACAAAAGAGAATGTGGATGATGTGATTGACCGTCTTGAAGCCGACGGGTTTGCCGGCGTAATCTATCTTAAACTCAACCAGATTGATATTACAGAACGGGCGTTCGGTAAAGCGAATACTGAACTGGATATTGATAACTCGCTGCAGACCATATTTGATATTGGATCCCGCCCGATAGATTTCACCAAAGCAGCTATTCTGCTGCTCGATCAGCGGGGTGAAATCAGCATGAGCGATCCCATCACAAACTGGTTTGATGACGTACCGGCGGACAAACAAGAAATCAGAATTCATCACCTGATGTCGGGCCGGTCCGGTTTGCCTGATTTTTTTCATACCCCGGACGACTGGGACCCCGACCTGGCCTGGGTAGACCGCGAGACTGCAATAGAACGAATTTTGGAGCAGCCTCTCCGTTTCGATCCCGGAGAAGATCAACACCATTCCCATGCTGCATTTGTTCTCTTAGCCGCTTTGATTGAATCCATTTCGGAAATGACATATGTGGATTTTTTAACAGAAAACTTTTTTGATCCGGCCGGAATGACTCGTACAGGTGAGTATGGTGATTCCGGAAAGTTTACAGTTCACGATTTTGCAGAAGGCGAAGGCCCACAAAAGATTGGTTTGCCCAATATTCCGCCGAACTGGGGCCCCACATCCTGGCTGATTCGCGGCAGCGGGGGCATGTATTCCACTTTAGATGATTTAAAAAAATTTTACCGCTTCATCCGCTCCGTTGACGTACTGGATACGGCTCACAATCAAACACTGAAAAATCCTACCGTTAACATTGACGGGACCGATCGCGGGTTTGAGCTCTTTAATGCATTCCAGCCGGAGGGCAGTGAAACCTATCTTTTTCTGAATAAACTGCCGGACAGGGACATTGCCCGGCAGGTATTTTGTGAACTGGAAGAGCTTGTTTTTGCCCTCGACTTTTAAGGATCAAGAACACTTCATACAACTACATCGAATCAAGCAGCATTACCGCGTTGATCATGAGCCGCTCAGGTCCGCGCCAGAACATGCGGTACTGCGTGTTATCTGTCAGAAGCGCCACCTTTCCGCGACCCAAAGTTGCAACACCCGCAAACACGTTGCCCGCCGCTTTCTGCAGGTTTTCCTGCGATGCATAACCAGAAGCCAACAACCGCGACGGATCCTCATCATAGTACCCCACAACCTGGTAATCAGCCGATGGTTTAAACTGATCCGTGCTGTATGTGAGGCTATAAAGCTCCTCTTTCACACCAAATGCCAGCGGATTTGTCACGTCGATGTGAGAATTAAAAGCCGTACCCGGAATTCTGCGCAGGCCAAAGGTGTCCACCCTTGCTTCATAGGGCGTAAATGCAGCGGGATCGATTGCCTCTTCACCCTCATCTTCATCCTCAGCCACCAGTTCCACAGATACAAAATCCATGTGATCGCCCGTCATGTTTATCGCTGCGTCTTCCGCGGCAACCAGGGTTCCGCCCTGCTCCACCCACTGTTTCAGCGCTTGCTGCTGGCTCTCACCAAAATGAGGTCCGGATCCCCACATTCCGGGTAAAATGATCACATCATATTCACTCAGATCAATCGCTGCCAACCGATGCGAACGAATCCTGGATATCCCGAACTCCACGTTACGATCGAGCTGAAACCAAATCTGGCCTGCAGTATAAGAGTTGAATGGCTGATCAATCACCATTGCCACATTGGGCTGGTGCAGCACGGTACTGCTTCGGGAAGCGAGATCAATCCCGGAATCCATCCGGCCCGTATCGAGTCCGTGGATCTGCACACCGGCTATGTCGGCAACCTCCTGCATATCACGACGTATCTCCCCCCGTTTATCATAATTTCGTCCTGCAAGAATAATCAGCGTTCCGCGGGTGAATTCAACACCGTCTTTCGTGAACGTTTTTTCAGCTGAGCGTACGTTATAGTCCCTTCTCCAGAGTTCAGCAAGTGCTTTTGGCGCATGCTGCTGCTCCCAGTCAACTACAAACGCATAATCTGCTGAGGGATTGATTACACCGGTCTGACGCTGAGGTACCTCCTCAAGGCGCTCTGTGGAAACGGACGGGTTGCTGTTCACGCGAGCGGCATCCAGGTTATACGCCATCGGAATCGACCAGACCGACATATCATACATCACAGAATCTTCGATCGCCATCTCCGGTTCAAAAAGTGTCGTTACCAGCAGATGCCTCATCTGGTCTTTACGTATGATGAAATCACCTGAGTTGAATGAACGGCGCTCTCCACGGTTTTCCCTGTACCCGATAGCATTTCTGAGTGAAAAATCCTCTGTTGCCCTTTCTACCTCAATCCCCTGTTGTAGCATAATGTCGATCACATCATAGGTGTGATCCACTGGATTATCGGGCAGAATGTAGGCTTCAGTTTCGATTTTTGAATTTGAGGGATTCAGCGCGTCCCGGTAATAGCCAAGAAGTTCCTGACGGTTTTCTACAGCCGTACGCACGGTGGCGATGCTGTTTTTATAGTGATCAAATATTCGCTGTTGAAGGGTCAGCACGTAACCATCTTCTGTTTCTACGGCGCGCCCACCACGGCTGTGGCCGCCCTGTTCGGCAAGCATTCCGATGCCGCCCATCAGGCTTGGATAGGATGATCCGTAACCCGGGTAGAAGAAGTCAAATGCTTCCCGCGTGGCATAACTCACATGGTGCTTATCAAACTCGGCAATGGTTCCCCGCCCGAACCGATCACTCCACTCCTCGTAATCATCAGGGAGCTGTTTATTTCGGGGTGTGGTACCGGGCATAGTAAAATAGTTGTCATTAAAGCCTTGTTCGTGCAGATCAAGGTGTACCTGCGGCATCCACTGTTGATATTGCGTAATTCGGCCGCGGGATTCAGGGTGGACCAGCCAGACCCAGTCACGATTCAGATCGAACCAGTAGTGATTTGTGCGACCGCCCGGCCAGATTTCATCATGCTCCAGGTCCAGCGGGTCGGTATTTAGCACATGTGCCTGAGATGATTTATACCACGTAACATAACGTTCCCGTCCGTCCGGATTCAGGATCGGGTCAATGATTGTAACAGCGTTTCCTCTGAACTGAGCCGTTTCATCGTCTTCGGCCGCTGCCATTCTGTATGCTGTTTGCAGTGCAGCTTCCGCACTGGACGCCTCGTTTCCGTGCACACCATAACTAAGCCAAACCACCGCCGGACTTTGCTCAATGAGACCCGATATTTCCGAAGAAGAGGTTGCAGGATCTGCAATTTTCAGATTGTTTTCGCGAATCTCCTCAATGTTGCCGTGGTTTTCTTCAGATGTGATGATCGCCAGCCATAAATCTCTTCCCTCATACGTCTCACCATAGGTAACCACCTCCACGCGATCGCTTACGTCGGCAAGATGTTTCAGGTATGCACCAAGCTGGTGGTGATGAGAGTACTCCGAGCCCAGCGGGTATCCCAGGAACTCCTCCGGAGATTGTACATCCGGTCTGTAGTCCAGGTCCGGATCAAACTGAAAACGGTCATTTTGAAGCTGAGAAAAAGCCGGATGTGTTAAAAGTGAAAAAAGTAAAGTGAGGGAAAGTAGTTTAATTAATTTCATATGCCGGATTTGGGGTTCGCATTAACAAAGCAAGAGAATACCAAAAATAAGCCACTGTTTCACGCGGAATAGGGAATTAGTTGATTTGGGAAATAGGTGATTAGGTGAGTGAATTACTATCTGGCGCAAGCGTCCTTGGTCCCATAATTAGTGTTTCTACCACTTAATTAGCATAACCTTTACAAGGGTTAAATTACTGATTATAAATACGTTGCGTTCTTAGCGAACTTTGCGGTTAACACACTAACGCAAGCCTCCGCTTATGCCGGTGCAGTTTCATAATTGTATGTAAGCCTACCGCCAACTCTGCCTCGTCTCTGACCTGCCTTCGGCAGACGCTTTGGTGCCTGTCTCCTCCCAATAGGAGAGGTGTTCCGCACCAAATCGTTAAATCTCAAAAATCGTTACGTCTCAAAAATCGAAAATCAATCACCGGGAACGTTGCAATGGTTGGCAGCTCTCTTGATTTAGCGATGTTTGAGATTTCCGGTTTCGATCTATCACCTCTCCCCTTCATTCACACTTGAAGGGAGGGGAGAACGAGAAAGGTGGGGCCCAAAACTTGTTGGAAAATCGTCAATCATACGTTTACTCTTCCATCCGATTAATCCAATAACCCGGTTTTTTTCGAAGGTGCATGACAGCAACAATATAAATATGAGCAGATTTCAGATCATAATGATATAGTATTCCGAATGGAAATCGATGGACCAGAATTCTGCGAATGGACCGGCTAATTATTGTCCACGAGCGAGGATTAGCTTTTATTCTCTGAATAGTTTTATGTACTTCCGCTGAAAAATCAATTCCAAGGTTTCGCTGTTGATCTTCGAAATAACTGATAGCTTCCGAAAATTCATTCTCAGCCTCTGGATGAAAACTAACGGTCATTTAGAAAATCGTTCTTTTATTTTGTTGAATACTTCATCACTTGGAATGGTTGTTACATTTCCAGATTTCAACTCTCGAAGTCGTCTTTCTGCCGTTTCAATCCACACATCTTCAATCTCCTGATCTATCGGGTTTAAAGATTTCAAAGCAGAATCAGCAACCCGGATTCTTTCTTCAACCGGCAACGATTCTATCTCTTCAATCAGTTTCTTTGTCGTGCGATTACTCATGATGTCATAAAAAAAGGTTCGGTTAAAGGCATTAAGTAAATAACGACTATATTTGTGAAATATTCAAAAGCTGCAGTCATTTTGGTGGCTGTATTTTCCCTGAGGTGAGAGATCCAAATCGTTAAATCTTAAAAATCGCTACGTCTCAAAAATCGAAAATCAATCACCGGGAACATTGCAATGGTTGGCAGCTCTCTTGATTTAGTGATTTATGACATTTCCGGTTTCCGATTTAACGAACTATTGCTGCCTCACCTCTAACTTGCGCAAGCGTCCCTGGTCCCGTAACTAGTGTTTCTACCACATAATTAGCATAACCTTTACAAGGGTTAAATTACTGATTATAAATACTTTGCGCTCTTAGCGAACTTTGCGTTTAATACACTGGCGCAAGCGTCCGCTTGTGCAGGTACGATTTCATAATACATGTAAACTTACCACCAACTCTGCCAGCAGTTCCGAAAAACGTGGAACAGTCTTGCAGGTTGGTTTTACTCACAAACCCACCTCTGTCTCCTCCCAATAGGTGAGGTGTTCCGCACCAAATCGTTAAATCTTAAAAATCGCTACGTCTCAAAAATCGAAAATCAATCACCGGGAACATTGCAATGGTTGGCAGCTCTCTTGATTTAGTGATTTATGACATTTCCGGTTTTTTGATCAAACGCCTCTCCCCTCCATTCACACCTGAAGGGAGGGGAGACGGAGGGATGGGTTACTCCCGCATCAGTTTCTTATACTGAATTCGCTCCGGCTGATCTTCCGAAATGCCCAGACGTTCGCGCCGGTTCTCTTCATACTCCTGGTAGTTGCCTTCGAACCACTTCACCTGGCTGTTGCCTTCAAATGCCAGGATGTGCGTTGCCACACGGTCGAGGAACCACCTGTCATGCGAGATAACCACCACGCAGCCCGCAAAATCAAGGATTGCTTCTTCAAGAGCACGAAGTGTATTCACGTCAAGGTCGTTCGTGGGCTCATCAAGCAGCAGTACATTGCTCCCCTCTTTCAGCATCTTTGCCAGGTGCACGCGATTGCGTTCCCCACCTGAAATCTCCGACACTTTTTTCTGCTGATCACTTCCGCTGAAATTGAATCGGGCCACATATGCCCGTGAGTTCATCTCGTGATTGCCTAACTTTACAATATCATGTCCGCCGGAGATCTCCTCCCAAATAGACTTTTTGGGATCCAGCGGCCGTTTTTGATCTACATATCCAAGCTCCACGGTCTCGCCTACTTCCAGTGTTCCCTCATCCGGCTTTTCCTCGCCGATAATCATTTTAAACAGTGTGGTTTTGCCGGCACCATTTGGCCCAATCACACCAACAATACCGCCTGGAGGCAGGCTGAATTCCATATTTTCCACCAGCAGCTTATCATCAAACCCTTTCTTCACACCTTTAGCTTCAATCACCTTGTCGCCAAGGCGCGGTCCGGCCGGAATGAAAATCTCCATTTCTTCACGACGCTTCTTCCGGTCCTCAGATAAAAGCTCCTCATACTGGTTGATACGGGCTTTGCTCTTTTTACGCCGGCCTTTCGGGTTTTGCTGAATCCATTCCAGCTCCTGCTGCAGGGTTTTCTGCCGCTTTGATTCTTCCTTCTCTTCCTGCTCAAGCCGTGTTTTCTTTTGCTGCAGCCAAGAGCTGTAATTCCCTTCAAACGGAATGCCCTCTCCCCTGTCGAGTTCCAGGATCCAGCCGGCCACGTTATCCAGAAAGTAGCGATCGTGCGTTACGGCGATCACCGTTCCCTCGTACCGCGCCAGGTGCTGTTCCAGCCAGCCCACGGATTCGGCATCCAGGTGGTTGGTCGGCTCATCTAACAAAAGCACATCCGGCTTTTTCAGCAGCAACCGGCAAAGGGCAACACGGCGGCGCTCTCCGCCCGACAGATTTTTAACGGAAGCATCACCCGGGGGACACCGCAGCGCGTCCATCGCCTGCTTCAGCTTGCTATCGATATCCCAGGCACCAATTCGGTCAATCTTCTCCTGAAGTTTCGATTGTTTGGCAATCAGCGCATCAAAATCGGCATCCGGATCGCTGAATTTTTCATTGATTACTTCATACTCCTTCAGTAAATCCATCGTCTCCTGCACGCCCTGTTCCACAATTTCCCGAACTGTTTTCGACTCATCCAGCTCAGGTTCCTGATCCAGGTAACCAAAAGTTGTTCCCTTTTGGCGGGAAATGTCGCCAATATAATCCTCATCCAGGCCCGCAATTATTTTCAGCAGTGTACTTTTTCCGGCTCCGTTCAGTCCAAGAACTCCAATTTTAGCACCATAAAAAAAGGAGAGGTAAATATCGTTAAGAACACGTTTGTTGGGTTTATATACTTTACTGACCCCAACCATCGAAAAGATTATTTTTTGATCACTCAATAGACTGCTCTTTTTATTTGATTTGGTTTGATAAAAATCGACTGTTAAAATACAAAGTTTAAGGTGATTGTTAGAACTGCTTTTTTCTATTCGATATTTTTTCTTCTTTGATAGACACCTCTGCCCTTTCAACAAAATAATCCGGCATGTAAGACTCCTTTCTGTTTAGTACATTCCTGAGGAAACATCTAAACGCTGTTTACAACATATTTTAAATTCACTAATTACAGACTTCATGACTACCCGTAAAGACTTTTTCAAACTGGGCCTTTTATCCTCTACACTATTTTTACCCCACTCTCTTAAGAAATCACTCCCCATTTTCACCAATGGAGCAACTACCGGAGAAAAACCGCTCATTCTATCTACCTGGAACCACGGACTGGATGCCAATGCACGAGCCTGGGAAGTTTTACACTCAGAAGGCACAATTCTGGATGCCGTTGAAGAGGGCGTGAAAGTTACGGAGGCTGACGAATCCAGTCGCTCCGT
This sequence comes from Balneolaceae bacterium, assembly GCA_041686215.1. Classification (GTDB taxonomy): domain Bacteria; phylum Bacteroidota; class Rhodothermia; order Balneolales; family Balneolaceae; genus SW132. Next base: position 66,735 of record JAWLEH010000005.1, read on the forward strand.
TGGCCTCTATGGCTTTCCCGACCGTGAAGGAATCGTTACACTGGATGCATCTATTATGACCGGTGATGGAAATTGCGGGTCGGTTGCTTTTGTACGGCAGATTAAACATCCCATCACGCTTGCGCGAAAAGTTATGGATGAAACTCCCCATGTGATGCTGGCAGGAGAAGGTGCCCGGCAATTTGCTATCGCCGAGGGAATGCCGCTGGAAGAGGAGGAACTACACCCCGATTCAAAAAAAGAGTATGAAAACTGGCTGGAAGAAGCGGAATACCGCCCGGTCATAAATATTGAAAACCACGATACCATCGGCATGATTGGTCTGGATGCAGATGGTAACCTGGCGGGGTCTTGCACAACGAGCGGTCTTGCTTTTAAAATGCATGGCCGCGTGGGAGACAGCCCTATTATCGGGGCAGGTTTATACGTGGACCAGGAAGCCGGGGCTGCCACAGCTACCGGTATGGGAGAATCGATCATTAAAGTCTGCGGCAGTTTCCTTGCAGTGGAGCTGATGCGGCAGGGGCGCTCACCTCAGGAAGCGTGCGAAGAAGTTGTTCAAAGACTGATCGCTAAAAACCGGGCAGACATCGACGACCTGCAGGCCGGTTTTATAGCGATGAATACCGAAGGTGAGTACGGTGCCTATGCTGTTCGGCCGGGTTTCAATTTTGCAATGCATCACAGCGATGGAAATTCAATGGTAGATTCCGGCAGTCATTTTGATTAATGACAGGTTTATTACCAACCAATGAACTGCCTCGTCGCATAGCCCACGAGGTATCATCATAGAACCCAAAACTTTTCGGTCTTAGAGGAGTTTATTTTAGAGTGTTCCCCTACGACAGGCTGTGAGAAAATACGATAAAAAATTTCGACTCAGTTAAACTTCTAAA
>JAWLEH010000005.1:67730-84978 GCA_041686215.1 Balneolaceae bacterium
AAAACTTTTCGGTCTTAGAGGAGTTTATTTTAGAGTGTTCCCCTACGACAGGCTGTGAGAAAATACGATAAAAAATTTCGACTCAGTTAAACTTCTAAAGCTGAGTTCGATTAAAAAAATGGTAGCAGTCCAAATAGGGCGTGGCATGACGGTGTCTAAAATATCTCTGCAGTTCTACGTCCTTTTTGGACAACCTCAGGTACTTTTAAATACAATGACAACCGGTAAACGCGTTATATCAGTTAAAAACGGATTTGATTAAGTTCTTCGAGCCGTTAGGGCTAACTATTTTTACTTTTGTATTCCAAATTGATTTAGTGTGTTGCTGCACAATGAGGGTGAAGTCTTGTAAGGGTATCACGCCCACATACACTTTTGTCCTTCATGCGTAAGTTTGTAGATTCTTTACTGATTCAATACACTTTTTAAACGTATTTGAAATTAAACCGGTCTATTTACCACCCAAAAGGAGCCTTCAATTTGCGAGTTCGTATTATTATTATCTGTTTTTTTTCACTTTTATGTACCACAATCAGCTGTTCGCAACAAACCGGAGAATCCGCCACTCTTTTCGATCTGCTGCCTGCCGAAGAGACAGGTATTGAATTTATCAATAGCCTCGAAGAAAAACCCGGTAACAACATTCTCGAATCGGAGTTTTTTTACAATGGCGGAGGCGTTGCCGTTGGGGATATAAACAACGACGGACTTCCTGATATATACTTCACTGCAAACAAGGGTTCCAACGGTCTGTTCCTTAACGAAGGAAATTTTAGTTTTACTGACATTACAGTGGAAGCCGGTGTTACAGATTCCAACGGGTGGAGCGCCGGAACAGCTATGGCCGATATTAATGGTGATGGCTACCTGGACATTTACGTGTGTAAAGCCGGAGATCTTCCTGATAACGAACGTAATAATCTACTTTACATCAATAATGGCGACGAAACATTTACCGAGCGAGCTGCAGAATTTGGCCTGGATGATGCAGGTTATTGCACGCAACCTGTATTTTTTGATTCCAATGGAAATGGCTTGCTCGACCTGTTTATCGTAAACTACAACACACGATCGTTCACCAACTTCGATATTCAAACCATTCGGGATGAAACGGACCCCTTTGCAGGTGATAAACTGTATCGTAATAACGGAGACGGTACATTTACGGATGTCAGCGCAGAAGCCGGTATTCTGCAGAATCCCATTGGGTTTGGCCTGAGTGCTACGGTTTCCGACCTCAACAGTGACGGACATCCCGATATTTACGTCACAAACGACTTTATGGAGCGGGACTACATGTATATAAACCAAGGGGATGGAACATTCAGAGATGAGATTTTAAACCGCACATACAACACCTCCTACTTTTCCATGGGCTCCGATATTGCTGATATAAATAACAGCGGCTACCCCGATATTACAGTTGTAGATATGCTCCCCCCCGATTACCGCCGCAGAAGCGTCTTTAAACATCCCGATCCCAACATTTATGACCATCTGGCCGCAAACGGTTACCATCGAAAAAACATGCGTAATACGCTGCAGGTAAATAACGGGGACGGAACCTTTTCTGAAATGGGGCAGCTTGCTGGAATTAGCATGACGGACTGGAGCTGGTCAGTTTTGGCTGCTGACTTTGACAATAGCGGTCATAATGATCTCCACATCACCAACGGATTTCCCCGATTCTACACCGATCTGGACTATTTGAACCAGGTGTTATGGGACATGTATCCGGACGAAGATTTGCCGGATGACCCGGAATTAAAATATGATCTCGTCCGGCAGATGAAAACTGTGGAAATGACTAACCGGGCATTTCGTAACGAGGGTTCGCTATCATTCAGTGAAGTCACCAATGAGTGGGGGCTGGAGAGAATGTCAGTATCAGGTGGTGCAGCATACTCTGATCTGAATAATGACGGCTCACTCGATTTAGTTGTGAATAATATCAACGAACCCGCTTTTATTTACCGTAATAATTCCCGGGAACTAAACCGTAACAACTGGATGAAAATAGAGTTGAAAGGAACGGGGTCTAACCGGTTTGGTGTGGGTGCTACCGTTCTGCTGACGGCAGATAAGGGCAGGCAATATATGAGAGAATCTTACCCCGTTCGTGGCTTTCAATCCTCTGTAGACCCCGTATTACACATTGGCCTTGGTGATGCCGAACGTGCCGATGTAGAGGTTACATGGCCGGATGGCTCCCGAAATACCTATGAGAACATTGAAGCTAATCAAGTACTGGTTGCAAACCAGGAAGATGCATCAGCTACCGACAGAATCGAAGAAAATGAAACCACGGATACGCTGTTCACGGAACTTGATCCATCAGCTCTTGGCATTAATTTCAAGCATGAAGGGGCTTCTGCAGGTGACCTCATTATGACCCCTCTTCTGCCTTATACCCTGTCAAACCGGGGCCCCGCACTCGCACAAGCTGATATTAACAACGACGGCCTGCAAGATATTTATATTGGCGGCGGGCCGGATCAAGCCGGAACACTGTACCTGCAAAACGGAGACGGGATGTTTCAGCAGATTCCTGCTCCTGCTCTTGAAGAAGATGCTGCGTTCGACGATACAGATGCCATTTTTTTTGATGCAAACGGCAATGGCCATGCTGATCTCTATGTAGTTAGCGGGGGAAATTCTGACCGTATGAATGGGAAACAATACCAGGACCGTCTCTACCTGAACGATGGTTTTGGAAATTTTTCCGGAAGTGGCGACAACCTGCCACAAATGCACACGAGCGGAGGTTCAGTAACCGTACTGGATTTTAACGATGATGGCTATAGAGATTTATTCGTGGCGGGATATACATTTACAGGCCGTTACCCGGTACCGCCAAGTAGCTACCTTCTCGAAAACCGTAACGGGAGCTTTGTTGATGTTACTCAGGAGAAAGCCCCCGGTTTGATGAACCCCGGTATGGTAACCGATTCTCACTGGGCCGACATCACCGGTAATGGCCAGAACGAGCTTATTATAGCCGGTGAATGGATGCCCATTAAAATATTTGAAAAAACAGAATCTGAGGGTTTCCGGGAAATAACAGAGGAGTCGGGTCTGACAGAAACTTCCGGCTGGTGGAATGCTATTTCGGTTGTTGATATTGACAATGACGGAAATCTTGACATCATTGGAGGTAATTGGGGTAAGAATAGTTCCTATCGCGCGTCGGCGGAAGACCCAATAATAGTGTATGTGGATGATTTTATGGAAAATGCATTCTACGACCCCATTATTACCCAGGTTTTTGACGGAGAGCGTTATCCTGTTGCCGGGCGCGATCAGTTACTGAAACAACTCCCGGAGCTCCGTGAAACGTTCCCGGATTACAGGTCCTTTTCATCTGCAACGATACATGATCTTTTTTCGGAAAAGAAACTAAGAGAAGCAGATACATACTCTGTTCAAATGCTGGAATCCTCTATTTTTTTAAATCTCGGAGATGGTACGTTTGACATTCACCCATTACCAAATGAGGCTCAATCCGCACCCGTTTTCGACACATTTGTTGATGATTTTTATCAAAATGGCATTTCCGACATCCTGCTTACGGGCAATAATTTTGGTTTACAGCCATCGGAAGGACCCATAGCCACTGAAGGTAATATGTTAAAAGCCGCAACCCCTGTTCAGTTTGAATCGGTTTTGCCGGTTCATTCCGGTTTGTTTGCTTCCGGCGATATACGTTCAGTGGAGCTGGTACCTACCCAGATCGGTCCGCTGTTTTTATTTGCAGGACACAATCAGAGTATCATTCCCTACCTATACACTTATTCACCTGATGAGGATTAACATCCAGATTAATCATAAGTGTTTTAATTCTGAGGCTGTCCAAAAAGTAAATCAATAAACAAACCAGCATAAGTATTTTAAACATTTAATCCTTCTCTATTAAATAGAGAGGGATGTAGGGTGAGTGCGGAGGGTGAGCCTAAATTATTTAAACGTTGTTCGATGAATTTTACCTTTCTGGATCTACAGGAATTCTTGCGGGTGCGTTTCTTTAATCGTCAGGGCGCGATAGCCCCAACGGGATCCCTATGTGAAGAGTGGAAGGGGATGAGTCAGAAAGAATAGTGTCGTGTCAATGATAAAGCATCAGACACTCAAATACTTCCGAAGTCTTTTCTGGCTATATGAATGCTCACTTTTACAACAAGCACGTAGACTTCGGAAGACTCCCTGCCCGCAATTTTAACCGACATTTCAGTGTAGACATGGCACTAGTAGCACCGGAAAACTCAGAGACCTTAATTTATTTAGGTACGTTTTCTTTGGAATTCAATTTTTTCACAGCCTCTGGAAGTGGGAAGCGATCCCGCCACCCGGTGGAGGGACACTCCAAAAACAAGCTTTGTATTGGCCAAAAATTTAGGATTCTTAGTTGACTCGGGGGCTCTGCCATGAGGCAGTTCATTTTCTGCCCCAGGCCTGACATGCCTCCCCATAAAAAAAGCCACGTATTTCTACGTGGCTTTGTTAGTTTATTTAACAATGAAATTATCATGGGCTCGTGCCCATACTTTATTCTGCATCCCACCACATACGAGTCATAAACTCATCTTCTCCCTGACGGTTTATAGCTTCATCGTAGTTGGTTGAGTTGTTCTGTTGTTCGGGTACCGGGTATAGGTAACGCCGTGGAATTTCACCTCCGCTTCGGTTACCGGGAAAGTCTACGGGATCGAGTTCTGGGTACCCTGTACGCCGCCAGTTTGCATAGGCTTCAAACCCATTCAGGTAGAGTGCTATCCACTTCTGAGTATTTATCTGTTCAATATCAGCGGGCGGAACGCCATCTATGTAGGCTTGTATATCATCTTCACTGATTTCGCCATCCTCACCGTAAAATGCAAGATGTTCCATAGCTGAGCGAATACCCTCCTCGTAGTGGGTTTGGGCATCTCCCGGCACATTCCATCCTCTGGCAGCTGCTTCAGCGAGAATAAACCGTGTTTCAGCATGAGTCATAAACAGATTTGGAGAACTATAACTCGTCATCAGTTCCCGGTTTGGCATTGCAAAATCCAGCAGTTCAAGATCACCAAGATCTGCAGCATCCAGCCCGTTCTCGAGTCCCTGATAATCCAGGGGGTCATCTGTTGTGGAGTTTCCATCTTCATCATATACATTTGCAAAGATAGTAAGCCGCGGATCAACATTCTGGTTGCTATTTTCTTCATCCTTCATTAGATCTACAAGCGTGTTGCTCAACCTGAAGTTGTGACCTTCCAGGCCAAAATCCTGAAAAGCTTCACCAACACCATTCCGGTTGATTCCTGACGGCCCCGATTCGTGATTAATCCAGGCCGTATCATCAGTATCTTCCATATACATGTCAGCAGCGGCCTCCTCTACCACACTCTGCGCAAGTGATTCGTCCACTTCTGTAAGGCGCATTCCCAGCCTCATTTTCAGGGAGTTACCAAATTTGATCCACTGGGTAACATCACCTTCATAAAACAAGTCGTTCTCGCCAAAGGTCATCATTCCCTGGTTTTCCGACAGATCGCTTACAGCTTGTGTAAGTTCGTCAATCATGTCAGTGTAGATCTCTTCCTGAGGATCGTAAACGGGAGAGGTATTTCCCTCAATAAAACCTTTACCGGCCTCCGAATAGGGTATATCACCATAGAGATCAGTGATTCTGTGGTAGATAAAAACCCTTAGAATACGTGCCTGTGCATATAGGTTTATCCAGTCTGGTTCATCCTGAACCTGTGCAATCAGATCTTCGATGGTTTTTACCGAGTTTGGATAATGAGTGCCCCAATGAGCCGCCAGGTAATCGTTATTTATCGTATACCGATCACCAGCCCAGGCTGTTGTGGTTGAAGCAAGATGCTGAATCATGTTGGATGCATAAATCAGGTTACCACGCCACGCCTCAAAGCGGCCTTCAGATGCCTGTAACTGTGCTCGTGTGATTTTAAACTCAGGACTTAACTCTGTTGCCACAGTAGGGTCTTCATTAATATCCGTTAACCCTTCATCACATGCATGAAGCGTCATCATTGTAACCATCAGCAAAGCTACAATTCCTAATCTTTTGATTTTCATTGATTTCATAACTTTATGACGGGTTTAAATTAAAATTGCAAAGAAATATCGAATCCTATATTACGGGTACTTGGAAGCGTGGCATGCTCAAGTCCCTGGGCATTGCTGGTATTGATTGCCGACTCGGGATCAATATTAGGGGTATTTTTATGGATCAACCATAAATTACGGCCCACTACCGATACCTTGGCATTGGTCAAACCTACCCGTTGTACGAGTTCAGATGGCAGTGTGTAACCAAACGACAGCGACCGCAGTTTGATGTAGCTTGCATCGTACACAAACTCTTCAGAAATATCAGTTGACAGGTATCCATAATATACCTCGGGATCAACAGCTACGTCATTTGTCTGGCCATCCTCATTCACTCCTTCACCAATAACTCCTCCGCCTGTCAGATCTCCGTCGTCATTAAATGAGAGACCTTCACGACCATCAAGCGTACTTTCATGATTACCGGCAGCATAGGCCTGTGCATTTGTGAGTGAATAAATTTCTCCACCCCAGCGTATATCAATCAAACTGCTGAGTGAAAAGTTTTTATAAGAAAAGGTATTGTTGAATCCCGCAGTCCAGTCTGGTGTAAAGTTACCGAGTACCTCGTTGTTTTCCGTAAGCGGCAACCCATCATCATCGTAGACAATCTGACCTTCGTCATTTCTTTGGTATGCAGCACCGACGATCTGTCCATACGGCTCGCCAACACGGGCATCCACAAATGTGATGAGTGAACGACTTTGGCCAAGGCGCAGAGATTCAAGCCCCTCCTCCAGAGATACAACTTCGTTCTTATTTCTGGAATAATTAAGTGAGGAATTCCACTGAAAGTTTTCAGTTTCAACCGGACGGCCGGTAAGAAGTATTTCTAATCCTTTATTCTGGATTTCACCAGCATTAATCAGGCGCTCACCATATCCTGAAGTTTGTGAAACCGTTGTTCCCAGGATCTGGTCTGTTGTATTTTGTTGATAGACAGTCAGGTCAAGCCCGATTCGCCCTTCATAAAAACGGAGATCCACGCCTGCTTCAACAGCGTCAGTAGACGTTGGTTTCAGGTCAGCAAGAGGAATCGTCGAGTTTTGCACCTGTCCGTGCGATACATTATCTCCTCCTTTAGTCGGATGCGAACCGGAAATCGAGTAATTCAAGTTCAGCTGGTACGGGTCTGTATCTCCACCGACTTGCGCCCATGAAGCCCGAAATTGACCATAACTGAAGAACTCATTTGTCAGATCAAACGCTTCTGCAAAACTGAAACCTACATTTACAGATGGATAAAAATAGGAGTTATTATCGTCCGGAAGTGTAGAGGACCAGTCGTTCCGCGCGGTCAACTCAAGAAATAGCAGATCTTTATAACTAAAATCTGCCGATCCGAATAGGGAATTCACCTTCTTTTCAGAGAATGAGTAGCCCAGGTTTCTGGTATCCTGGCTGGTATTTCCAATCGTTATCAGGTCGGGCACAACAAATCGTTGACCAAACTGACTTAAATTCTCAAAATTCTCGGTCACACGAGCTGCACCAAGTGTAGCGCTCATGCCTAAGTCTTCTGTAAGACTTCTTTCGCCCTGGAGTAAAAGGTCAATATTATCTTCACGTACGCGGTATTCATTTTCATTCATCTGACCGCCTTCCACCCAGGGAGTATTTTGGGAATCCCAGGTTGTTCGCCGCAGTGTGTAGAAGTCTGTTCCACCTCTGGCCTGTAATGAAAGCCAGTCAGTCAGATCGTAATTTGCTCTCACAAATCCGATTAACCGCCTGCGGTCGTCTGAATTACCATTCTCCCGGTATCCCCAATATGGGTTCGGCCGGAAGCTGGTGTTGGTAAATGGAATATGTTCTCCCTGTTCATCTTTGTGATTTTCCAGTTCCAGGACATCCAGTGTAGTTGGCATAAAAGTAAGCGAAAGTGCCGGATTTGATGGATTGTCCGATAGTTGTGGCCGAAAGTTGGTTTCTTCAATCACATAATTTGCTTTTGCTTCCACGGTAAGATCACCAAATGACCGCTGACCGATAAAGTTGATATTGTCTCTGTCGAGAGACGTTGCAGGGATAATTCCATCACTATTCAGCCGGGTTACTGATAAACGAAATGATGAGTTTTCACTCCCACCAGATACCGCAATGTTGTTAGACATGTTAACGCCGGTATCATAAAAATTCTGCATGTTATCCGGATGCGCCTCGTACGGACGGGTTTCTCCGTCGAACTGTACGCCTTCCTGGTCACCCGTTATTCTGGCTCCCCAACTGCTAAGACCTGTACTCAGAGCCTCACCCTGAGTCTGAGGTATTTCACCTCTCGTACCCTGTCCATAGTCATCCTGGAACTCATCATACGGTACAAGAATATTTTCAAAAGTTACATTACTTCGAATATCAACCCGGTATCCGTCCATTCCGCTTCCGCTTTTGGTGGTAACCAAGACAGCACCATTCTGGGCTCTTGAACCGTATAGTGCGGTAGCTGAAGGGCCTTTTAAAACAGTCATTTCTTCAATATCGTCCTGGTTCAGTGACGATAATCCTTCACCCCCGTCAAAACCTCCCCATTCGCCGGCTTGTCCAATATTACGGTCGTCTATCGGCACACCGTCCACAACAATAAGCGGTTCATTATTGCCAGTCAGAGACGTTACCCCCCGAATCACCATACGGCTTGATCCTGCGGGACCTGTACTGGGTGAGGTTACCTGCAAACCGGCAACCTGTCCGGACAGATTATCTGCTATATTTGTAGACCGTGTTTCGGCAATAGCATCACCATCAATACGGGAGACAGAATAGCCGAGTGATCGCTGATCTCGTTCTACACCAAATGCAGTAACTACTAAATCATCGAGTTCACCAACGGATTGTCCAAGCAGAATTCGTAATTCCTCCTGGCCGTCAACATCAATCGTTTGTGGGTCGTACCCAATGAACGATACACGGATCTGCACATCAGATGCAGACACGGTCAATTCAAATTCACCCTGGTCGTTTGTTACAGTACCTGTTTGAGTGCCCAGTTCAACGACATTTGCACCCGGAACAGGCTCTTCGGTTTCTCCATCCAGTACAACTCCTGATATTTCGAATCCCTGCGCCGACACACTGGCGGTTAGCAAAGCCGAAAATGAAAACATCAGAAAAAGTACGAGGCCACTCTTCAGTATGTTTATACACTGGTTATTTTGCGGATTATCCATAAATAGTACGCCTTGTATTACCGTTATTGTTTCTGTGAAGTGATTTTCTTAAAAAAGCTGAATTTGTGAAAAGGTTATTTAAAGTAGGTTAATATGTTTGCTATTTGAGCTGATTAGTAAGTTATACCGGACTTTTAATTTCCGGCTAAATCCTTGTTTACTTTTTCAGATTATTTCTGTTTGAGAATAATCTGTAAGTTTATTGAGGACATACTTTTTTATAAAATGAACATCTCAAGTATACGAAACCAAATTTGATCTGCAATCTGGAACCGGTCCCAATCTATCTTTCAATTTTAGATAATTTCTCAAACTCTTCTTACTATCGTCATTCCGCTTGTTTGTAAAATTAATTACCAAGCTAATCACCCTGTACGTACAACCATGGCATTTATCCACTCAGTCTTTCGGGTATGAATAACCTTGCTTATTTATCCTTTTATTTAATTTTAACCTGTTTTTTCTTTATTCAAACAGCTGGTGCACAAGAAGTTGGAGCACCAAATATTGAATTCAAACCTGAGGTGTATGTGGTCCAAAAAATAGAGGATTCAATTAAGATTGATGGGAAACTGGATGAAATTTCCTGGCAAAATGCCTCCTATACAAATTCATTTACAGACATCACCGGAAAACCTTCATTAAAACCCCGCTATGATACAAAAGCGCTGATGTTATGGGATGAAAGCTATCTGTATATTGCTGCAGAACTTGAAGAGCCTCACGTTTGGGCAACACTTACCGATAGAGACGACATTATTTTCAGAGATAATAATTTTGAAGTGTTTATTGATCCGGATAGTGATACTCACAATTACTATGAGCTGGAAATTAATGCTCTTGGTACATGGTGGGATTTAATGCTTACACATCCATACCGAAATGGGGGAAAAGCCATTGATGCATGGGATATCCGGGGATTGGAAATTGGTATTGACATACAGGGAACCTTAAACAACCCCGATGATATCGACGAGGGATGGACATTGGAGATTGCTATTCCATGGGGTGTCCTGGAAGAGGCTTCACAAAACGGGAGACCGGAAGCCGGTGACCAGTGGCGCCTGAACTTTTCACGCGTACAGTGGCAAAGAGATGTTCTGGAAGGTGATTACGTAAAAAAGAAAGATCCCGAAACCGGTGAAGAGCTTCGTGAAGATAACTGGTCATGGTCGCCGCAAGGCATTGTAAATATGCACTACCCCGAAATGTGGGGGTATATACAGTTCTCTGAACAAGTTGTGAGAAAAAGTAGTGACACGTTTCAGTGGGATTCTGATGAAGATCATAAATGGCTTCTTCGAAAACTCTATTACAAACAAATTGATATTTACGATGAAACAGGCGCATACTCAGATAACCCCTCGGATCTGAATTTTGATGAACTTTATCAAAATATAACTGGAGAACACCCTGAAAGTTCAAGCCTTAAAATTATTGTACTGGATGAATCCTATCTGATGCGCCTTTCGACAGAAAGTTCTGAAAACCATTTTTATATCCGAAGCGACAGCAAAGTTTGGTCCAGTAATAAACAGAATTAAAACTGTTGTTATCAGCTGATAAGAATATTTAAAAAAATCCATTGCGATGATGAAACGACGTGACTTCTTTAAAACAATCAGTGCCGGGGCAGCAGGTATGGCCGGATTGGGTACCCTTCCGGCATTCAGCAGTCTGATTACACCTGCAAAAACGAACTCAACATCAAACTACGCCTGGATTTCAAATCACGAAGGCAATGATGATGAACACAGAAAACGGCTTGAAAATCTTAAAAAAGCAGGGGTTGATGGAATTCTGCCTTCTTCGAACTATAAAAAATGGATATCCCTTGCAGAAGATTTCGACCTGGACGTTCATGCCTGGTTTGTTACCCTGCAGCGGGGAAGTGATGACTACCTCATTGAAAATCATCCCGACTGGTTTATGGTAAACCGGAAGGGAGATTCCTCGGTAGATAAGCCTGCATACGTGGATTATTACAAATGGCTTTGTCCTACCCGCCCGGCAGCTCAGGAGTATATCCTGGATAAAGTGAATGAAATCCTGCAGATTGATGAAATAAAGAGCGTACACCTCGATTATATACGCTTTCCGGATGTAATTCTTCCCATTCAGCTTCAGCCAACATACGATATAGTTCAGGATAAGGAATATCCTGAGTATGATTACTGCTACTGCAGTGCTTGCCGGCAGGCGTTTCAGGATCAGCATGGGGCAGATCCAATGGACTTAAATGATCCTGCAGAACATGAAACATGGAATCATTTTCGATATAACCGAATTACGCACCTTGTTAACAGGATTGCCACCGTTGTGCATGATCAAGGAAAATTACTGTCAGCAGCTGTATTCCCAACCCCTGATATTGCCCGGTCTCTGGTAAGACAAAACTGGCCCTCCTGGAATCTCGACCTTGTGTTTCCGATGATGTATCATAACTTCTACCATAAACCGACCCGCTGGATTGGTGAAGCCGTGCAGCAGTGCCTCCGTGAACTGCCGGCTACTACAAAACTGTTTTCCGGCGTTTATTTACCTGATCTCGACCCTGTTGAACTTGTTCAGGCTTATGAACATGCAACCGGTACCGGAGCCTCCGGTATAACATTATTTCCCGACCATGAACTCAGTGAAGAACATCGCGATTATCTTAGCCGCGTGATAGGCAGAAGCTCCTGAACTATCGGGTTATAGATGCAAAACCCCATTTTGATATTAAATCTTAATCCATCATTTTAAATAAAATTTGATACACCCGTCACCCTCTGAATTTTTAAAATCGTCATATAACAGTTAAATAACCCTATCTTATGCCCTTTTCGAATATTAAACACCAGAATTCATACGACGTTGTGATTGTAGGCTCAGGTGCCGGCGGCGGTATGGCCGCAAAGGTACTGGCTGATGCAGGCCTTTCCGTTGCTGTATTGGAAGCCGGTGGCGAGTACGACCCGGCAAAAGAGGAATATCGCACACAGTTACGATGGCCGTGGGAATCGCCAAGAAGAGGCGCCAACACCGTGCGCGATTTCGGAGATTTTGACGCGCTTTGGGGCGGCTGGCAAATCGATGGTGAACCGTACCTCGTAGAAAATGATTCCTCTTTCGACTGGTTCAGAGCACGGATGCTGGGCGGACGCACCAATCACTGGGGACGCATTTCCCTGCGTTTTGGGCCCAAAGATTTTAAACGGAAAAGTATTGATGGCCTGGGCGAAAACTGGCCTATCGGCTATGAAGATGTGAAACCTTACTACGATCGCGTAGATAAACTGATCGGAGTCTTTGGTACAAATGAAGGACTTGAAGATGATCCGGACGGATACTTCCTGCCTCCGCCCAAACCGCGGCTGCATGAGCTTTATTTTAAAGAGGGAGCAGAAAAAGCAAATATCCCGGTGATTCCATCACGGCTGTCTATCCTGACCCGTCCTGTAAATAATGAACGCGGCGCCTGCTTTTTCTGCAACCAGTGTAATCGGGGATGTAACGTTTACGGAGACTTTTCTGCCGGATCCTGCCTGGTTCAGCCGGCCATGAAGCAAGGAACCGTCGAGCTCTACACAAACGCAATGGTTCGCGAAGTAACAACCAACTCCGATGGCCTTGCTGATGGCGTGATTTACATTGACAAAACCGACATGCAGGAGAAACACGTACCTGCACGAGCTGTCATGCTGGGAGCCTCAGCGTGTGAATCGGCACGAATCCTGCTCAATTCGAAATCAAGCCAGCACCCAAATGGCCTCGCAAATGGAAGCGGGGTTGTGGGCCACTACCTCCACGATTCAACCGGGGCCGACCGAATGGCCATTGTTCCCGAACTGATTGATCGCAAGCGATATAATGAAGATGGTGTGGGCGGTATGCATGTTTACACCCCCTGGTGGCTCGATAACGAAAAAATGGACTTTCCCCGCGGCTACCATCTCGAATATTGGGGCGGCATGGGCATGCCAGGGTACGGAACCGGGTTTAGTATGGACAGCATGAGACAATACGTTACCGACGAATTCGGCAAACCTTCCCCGAATGGTGGCTACGGAACCGGTTTGAAACGTGATATCAAAAAACTTTACGGATCCACACTTGGAATCTCTGGCCGCGGTGAAAGCGTGGCAATGTACGACAACTACTGTGAGATTGATGAGGGTGCCGTGGATAAATATGGAATTCCCGTACTGAAGTTTCATTATAAGTGGAGTGATTATGAACGCCGCCAGGCACAGCACATGCACGACACTTTTGAGGAGATCCTTACCAATCTCGGGGGAACTCTGCTGGGGGAAAAACCGGGTGAAGAATCGGAGTATGGCCTGCATACTCCCGGTCGGATTATTCACGAAGTGGGAACTACCCGCATGGGCGATGATCCTGAAACGTCGGTACTGAATAAGTATTCACAAGCACATGAATGCGAAAATCTTTACGTCGTGGATGCTGGCTCGTTTGTCTCTCAGGCAGATAAAAACCCAACCTGGACCATCCTGGCACTCTCCTGGAGAGCGTCCGATCACCTGGTGGATCAAATGAATAAAGGAAATATCTAATTAAAAAACCTTCTGTTATGGACCGACGAGAACATCTTAAAATACTACTGGCCGGAACTGTTGGAGCCGGACTCTTTATGGGAACAGCGTGTACTGAGGAAGACCGCAAAAAGAGTGAAGAGATCATCGACAAGGGCCCGGGATTCGGATACGGACGAACCGATGAAGAGAAAGCTCATGATCGCCGCCTGCATGCCGAAACCTTTTTTACGGAAACTGAATTTGAGATGGTGAATGTCCTGGCCGACATCATCATACCGGCTGATGAAGAGTCGGGTAGCGCGACAGAATCCGGAGTTCCCGATTTTATTGAGTTTATGATGAAAGATTACCCGGACTTCCAGGTCCCCACCCGCGGTGGGCTCATGTGGCTGAACAACCAATGCCTGAGACGGTACGACAAGCCCTTTCTTGAGTGTAACAACGACGAACAGATGGACATGATCGATGAAATAGCCTGGCCTGACGATGCCGACCCCGAAATGGAGTACGGGGTTCGCTTTTTTAACCGTATGAGAGACCTTACCGCTACCGGCTTTTTTACATCCGAAATGGGAATTGAATACCTCGACTACCGCGGTAACCGCCCCGGTTTCTGGGACGGGGTTCCCGAAGAGGTGCTGGAAAAGCATGATAAATCGTACGACGAAAAAACCCTGAAGGAATGCATCAAAGAGGAAGACCGCTACCGGATTGCCGAGTGGGACGATGATGCCAATATTTTGTAACGGGACATATCGGCAACAGGGAATGTTAATCACTTGATTTTTATTTCCTATATTTTGCCAACTCAATTCATCCCGTCCAATGCAAAAACTTTATGTTTTTTTGATCCTGTTTATTACTGCAGGATGCACAACTATTGAAATCAACGAAAGGGACGCTTTCGACAACCACAAAACGGTTACCCCGGAATCGTTTGACATTTCTGCCCTTACCCTTTATGATCGTACGATTGAGACAGAAGACAATGTCTCGATTAACGCCTGGTTTTTGCTTCGGGATGATGCCGAGGCCACCGTACTCTACTTTGGAGGGAATGGGTTTTTGATGGTCAAATCAAGGCCATTAATCGAATCGTATGCCACCATTCCGGTCAACCTTGTTCTGTTTGATTACCGCGGATATGGTCTCAGCGGAGGCGATCCCAGCGTGGAGGGGATTCAAACCGATGCTCAAAGAATGTTCGAGGCTGTTCAGGAACTCGCCGGTGAACGCTCTACACCACTTTTTATTCACGGCCACTCTATGGGATCGTTCCTGTCTGGCTACATAGCCGACCGGGAAAATGTGGCCGGATATATTTTTGAAAGCCCGATTTCTGAGGTGAACAGCTGGACCAGAAATCTTGTGCCCTGGCTCCTGCGCCCTTTTATCCGTTTTGATATAGATTCCTCAATCGCGTCACAAAATAATCTTGACCGGGTTTCTGATATTGAACACCCTCTTTTGATTATCGGTGGATCTGATGACGATATCACACCCTTCTCTATGGCAGAGGAGCTACTTGCCGCTTCTGCATCAGACCAAAAAGACCTTGTGAAGATTGAGGACGGGACCCATAATGATCTGCCTGAATTTGAACAGTACCGCATAAGCCTGGAAGATTTTCTATTTCAGAATTGATGATTATTGAAACGAGGGGAAATAAACCGAATCTTATTATATACTGGTCTGTTGCCCTGGTCATTCTTGCGGGCTGGACTGCAGCCATGTTTCATTTACAATGGTGGGGTATGTTTTCTGAAACATGGCCGATCTCGATGACCATGGTTTTCGGATCTTTCATTGCGGGGGCTACATCCGAAGGTGGTGGGGCAGTCGCATTCCCGGTCTTTACGAAACTGTTCGATATTGAACCTCAGGACGCCAAAGTTTTTTCATTCTTCATACAGTCGTTTGGTATGACCATGGCTGGCCTGTTCATCTATTTGAAGAGAATTCCGGTGCTTTGGAATGTTGTTGCAGCAGCACTTACCGCCGGAATTGCGGGACTTGTCGCAGGTGAACTGTACCTGGTAATTCCCAACCCTTACCCCAAGCTTCTGTTCACTTTTATTGCCGGTATTTTTGCCTTCTTCCTGATCTACAACCGCTGGGGAATTCCTGACAACCCGCTGAAGGAGTTTCGTTTCACCAACAGGAACGACCTGCTCATCATCCTTGGTACGGGCTTCCTGGGAGGAATGGTAGCATCCGTTGTGGGCGTAGGCATCGATATGCTTATCTTTATTGTCCTGACGCTGCTCTATGGCATTGATGAAAAAATAAGCACCCCCACTACAGTTGTATT
Organism: Balneolaceae bacterium; assembly: GCA_041686215.1. Taxonomy (GTDB): domain Bacteria; phylum Bacteroidota; class Rhodothermia; order Balneolales; family Balneolaceae; genus SW132. The sequence continues at coordinate 83,858 of JAWLEH010000005.1, forward strand.
GATGGGACTGTTATCTGTAGCCGGATTCATCTGGCATGCCGGCATCACGGCTGACGTAAACCCTGATGTGTGGCAGTATTGGATGAGCTGTGTACCCATCGTGATTTTCGGCGCCCCGCTTGGCGCATGGGTCTGCAGCAAAATCGGCCGCGATCAGCTCATCTGGTTTCTGCTCTTTTTGATTGTGATAGAGGTTGCCAGCACCTTGTGGATCATTCCGATTACATCCGACAGGATCGCCATTTTAGTCGTATTAACCGTTTGTACGTCACTTTTCTTTTATGGACTAATACGGTACCGGCGGGTTGGGTTATAGATGAATGATGTGAATACTTCTCTATAGCCATATTTCAAGACTAATCATTTCACTGGACCTCAGTAGAGGACGGTGTGAATAGAGTTTGTTCCGCCTGGTTACCTGAAACAGTTCCTGACTTTTACCGGTTTCAGGCGGTGAGTTTGCGTCGGCGAAAAAACTGTCGCTGGTGAAGTGACAATAAAGAGATACCCTTTTGATTTCTAAATGTGTTGGTATTAACCTGTGGATAGGTTGTTTGATTTGACAAAATGATATCATAGCCCCTCAAACACGGGATTTCACTACAATTACTGTAGCATATTCTTTATTGCTGAATCATCCCCAGGCTGATATCATCTCAGGGATGGACCCATAGATTTTGAATCAAATCAAAACAAAATCCAGAGTCCCATGGAAACCAACACTTCTCAAATTAGCATCAAACTGGATGATCCGGACAGCATCAAGGAATATGATCGCCTGCAGAGTCAATGGGAAAATGAAGGTGGTTCTACCCGACCCTCTTCCATTGAAAATATGATACCGGATGGCATTTTGCCCTTGAAACCTGGTGAACAGTTTAAAGTCATCAGTGGAACCATCGAGCGAACGGATGACCAGTTATTCTATGTCGTGGACATTGAGAAAATTGGGTCCACATTAAACCTTGAGGGTGAAGTGTGAATTCTATGGATGATTACTTCTCTATACTACAAAATATTGCTTTTACAGATTCTTCCGTTCGTGCCGGTCAACTGTACCTGGACTCGGTCAGAATGACAAAAGGTCTTGGGGGAAAGAGCGGGCGGCGTGGATGTAGAGA
>JAWLEH010000037.1:0-29632 GCA_041686215.1 Balneolaceae bacterium
CCCGTGCCAATGATGTACGTGGTATCCTCATTTTTAAAGGTGCGGGCATTTAGTTTAAATAATCGTACTTCGCCTTCTTTTGTGAGAACCCTTGCCACACTTTCTGCAGCGCCATAGCGAATTACATCATTCAGTTTCTGGCTAACCTCCTCCTTATCGTCTTTATGAAATAGCTGAACCGGTTTCATCCCAAACATATCTTCTTCTGAGTAACCGAGTTGATCTATAAAGGCGTCGTTCCACTGCAGAAAGCTGCCGTCGGTGTCCAGTACGTAAAATATACCCGGGATGCTTGCAATGGTTGTCTGGGCAAATTCCTGTTCGTTTTTGAGTTTCTTTTGTATTCTCTTTTCTTTTGAAATGTCGCGAAACGAGTTAATCGTCGACAGTTCCCCATCTTTATCACGAAACATAATGGAGGATACCATGACCGGGATTTCCCGACCAGTTTTGTGAACGTAAAGTTTTTCACCCTCGAAGAAGGTTTGCTCGTCACGCTTTTTGTGAGCCTCTTCATTTACAGGATTCTTTAAATCCATAATCAGGTTACGTCCGCCTCTCTTCAATTCTTCTTTTGAATAACCAAGTATTTTACATGCCGAGGGGTTCGCATCAATTACTTTTCCATCGGGGGTTCCAATGATAATACCGTTTAGCGAGTAATTAAACTGCTGTTGATACCGCTCCCGGGAGTCTCGCAGTTCACGAAACGCCTGCATGTGTTTTGTTACTTCCTGCACATAGAATATTGCATACCGGCTTTTAAAAACACGAATTGATATATTAAGCCACTGCCTCTCCCCATCTAATTCATTCAGATACTGCGTTTCAAAATATTCTGTTTCTTCATCCAAAATTCTGCGAAGGCCGATAATAACTTTTAGTGCGTCGTCACTGCCCGTTTCAGCTGCCTCACGAAAGCACTCAAATAAATTTCCATTCGAAGTAACGGACTGTAAAAAACAGTTTGTTTCTGATCTGTTATTCCACTCTTTGTTCGTTATAACCAGTTGGCCGTCTTCATCAACAACTGCTGCGGGAGATGGAAAAGAGTGAAGAAGCTGCAGCTGCCCACCATCAATTTGAATTTCTTTTGTACTCATGGTGCTGGGTAGATTCTCATCTTTGATAACTTTTACCGGAAATTTTTATACAGTTAGTTTTTAATCTCAATTGAATTCCCGGTTGTTTGTATTACGTACAGAATACAAACTTTTACAATCTTGTATAAGACGTGAAAAGCCTATTTTTGTATTCGCCTTTTGTGCATTGTTTTAATCTTTTTTTACTTAGGCAAAAAACTTACAGGGAGATTTGTTCCGGCAGATAGGTTTTGCTGTCGAGCACAGTCAGGATTGCCGTGCAGATTTCATCGGTTGATGGTTCATAAGGAAGATAGCCGTCAACTCCGGCATTGAGCAATGGAGTAACCAAAAGCTTGGTAGTATAAATATGAATTGCAAGAATTTTACTGGATCTGTTGTTCTCTTTTACCAGCCCTATGGTGCGAACAGCGGATTGTCTTAGATTTGGCAAATCCAAAATAATAACCGAAGACGAACCAGCCTCACCCTCCGGAGTGTCAATTGGCTGCAACGTTTCAACCAATTCTACAGTTGAATTTTCATCACACGCCTTTTCCACACGTTCCATTAAGGCCGTTGCCCGGGGCGTATACCCCGAATACAATCGTATGTTCAACCCCTGTAATTGCCCCATAGCAGTTTACCGGCAGAAAGACGGCACGTATTAATCTTATTGTTTACCTGACCGATTGTCAGATTACGATATGTTATGTGCCCTGGAATTGAATCTCGTTTTTCAAACTTAATAGCGGCACTGTTGTTGCAATCTACAACCAATAGGTTTTGAATTCTATGGGTACATAACCTTAAAATTATATAGGTTTTTTTACCTATTACTATTTTCGGCCTGGTGAATTTCAAAGTAGAGAAGTGAACCTAATTATTTACCAGCCCGTGTTGAAATGCATACTTTACAAGGCCTGCCGTGTTACGTGCGCCTGTTTTTTGAAGCAGATTCCGCCGATGAGCATCCACTGTTCTGGGGCTGATATAAAGCTTTTCGGCAATCTCCTGATTTGTGTGTTCTTTCACAATCATCTGTAGAACTTCCAGCTCTCTTTCTGTGATGTGTATTGGATCAGGGGCTGTTGATTTCCCCTTATTTTTCACCAGGTCCATCATGATACTCTGTGTGGCCTGGTCGCTGAAATAGTGTTTGCCCTCCATCACTTCATGGATGGCACGGGTAAGTTCATCCCTGCCTGCACTTTTCATAATATAGCCGGATGCACCCGCCTGAACCATCTGCCGAATATGAGAGTCGTCGCTGCTCATTGTTAAGGCGAGAACTTTTATGGTGGGGTATTTCTCTTTCACCCTCTTTGTGGTTGCAATTCCGTTCATACCGGGCATGTTTATATCCATCACTACAACATCAACTGCTTCATTTTCAAGCATACTCGCAACGTCTTCTCCTTTTTCTGCTTCCGCAACCACATCGATACCCGCTTGTGGTTCAAGCATCAGTTTTATTCCATCTCTTACAATCTTATGATCGTCAACCAACAATACCTTTATATTTGCCATAGGAAAAAACGTTCACACATGAAGCGGCACGATAGCTGTTATAAGAGTGCCGCTGTTTTCTTTCGACTCAATATCTAAATTACCCGACATTGCTGCAACCCGGGTTTTCATACTCTGCAGGCCCAGTCCATCATTACCAATATTTTCAGGATCAAATCCCATACCGTTATCTTCAACGGTACAGATAAGCTCTCCATCAGAATATACCAAATTAATACTGATATTTTTTGCCTGGGAATGTTTTAGCGCATTATTAAGTGCCTCCTGTATAATCCGAAACATGTTAATCTGAATATTCCCCGGCAAAATATCGTCCTCATATTTCTGAAACAGGTACAGGTCTGTCTCACCATTCCCGTGCATTTCATTCACCAATGATTCCACGGCCAGTTTCAGCCCATAATCTTGTATGGCCTTTGGAAGCAAGTTATGTGAAATTGAACGTGTCTCCGATATTGCATATTCCAGCATTTGTAGCCCGGTGTGGAAAGAACGATCTTCACTATCTGAGAGTGAAGCTACATCAGAATAGACGGAATTTAAGTGCATATTTGCGGCTGATAAGTATTGTCCAAGCCCGTCGTGAAGTTCATTGGCAATTCTGTGGCGTTCCCTCTCTTCGCCCTCCACAACTGCTTTTATCGCTTTCTCTTCTGCTTTGCGCTGCTGAGTTATGTCTATAGTGACCACAAGGCGCTGTTGATTCTCTTTGAAATAGATATCGGATCCCGAAATTTCGCAAATTAATGTTTCGCCTGATTTGGTAACCTGGCGCCACATATCAAAGCCTGAACGATTGTGTTCAAGGTTTCTTCGGGCTTCATTTCGGATCATCTCCTCTTCCTCCGGTAAAAACAGGTCAAAAATAGTCATTTCCAAAAACTCCGTCTCTGTGTACCCAAATTTTTCAATCAGGGCGTCGTTCACGGACAGAAACCGGAATGTTTTCTTATCATATATATACATCGGCAGCGGACTCTGTTTGTAGAGTAACCGGTACTGCTGTTCGGAACGCTTCAGATCACTTTCGGCCTGCTTCTGCAGGGTGATATCATTCATCGCGCCAATAATCCGTAATATGTTTCCATTCTCGTCTCTGACAATATTTGCACGATCCAGGACAAGTGCCTCTGAGCCATCTCCGCGAATAAACCGGTACTCTTTGTGCCATTCAGTGGCGCCAGACTCCTCCGCGTGTTTCATATTATTTAATACTTCTTCACGATCATCGGGGTGCAGGTTATTTTTCCAAACCTCAAATCCATCTTCCGGCGGGGGAATCTCGTGAAGATAGTGGGTTTCGAGCCCTTCGCTCCACCAAACGGATCCTGTGTTCGGGTTCGCATCCCAAATGGCATCACTAATCACGGATGTTGCGTATTCAAACCGCCGCTGTTCGTAACTGAGGCGCTGCTGAATTTTCTTGATTGCGGTAATATCTTTGTTTACAGCAACCGTACCCTCAAAATTGCCTCCCCGGTCGGTAATCACCCGAATGGAGCTAAGTATAAACATGGGCTCGTCTAACCGGTTATTCTGAATCACTTCACCACTCCACTCTTCCTGGTCCAACAGCAGCTCAAATAGTTCTTTTTCATCGGCATTCTCGAATGATGTTGGCAGTAATTCTGCCAGTTTTTTGCCAATTGCTTCCTGCTCCGACCATCCATACATCATTTCAGCTGCCCTGTTCCAGCTTGTAATTTGCATGTTACTGTCTGTTGCAATAACCGCATCAGAAATATCCTCCAGCAGCTGTGCCTGGCTTGTCAACACCTCTTGCGTTTTCTTCGATTCGGTTTGATCAATTATAGCCCCGACGATTTTTTTGGCTGTACCATCGGAATCCCTGAAGATGTATCCCTGGTCAAGTACATATCGCGTATCCCCATCGCTGTCTATAAACCTGTATTCGTCTTCCCAGAACAGGTCGATTCCCTGGATGGCTTTCTCAACACCGGCTACAACTCTTTGCCGGTCGTCGGGATGAATGTGACGCGTCCATGATTCCTCTCCTTCCGGAAGTTCGGTTACAGAGTATCCAAACACGGTTTCCATCCCCTCACTCCAGGTAATCGTGTCGTATTCCAGGTTTCTCTCCCATACAACATCACTCACAATACGGGTAATAATTTTCAGGCGTTTTCTCTCATCCTCCAGTTGCGATTCAATAAGTTTAAGAGAACTGATATCAATGGTAACTCCCCGCAAAATAGTTTTTCCTGTGCTGTCTTCCGTAACCACCTCTGCTTTTTCACGAAATGTTTTATAGCTGCCGTTTTCTTTTTTATAGCGGTAGGTTACATCAAGACCAATGCCGCTCTCCGCTTTCTCGTATGCGTCGTACGTGGGTTTACGATCCTCGGGATGTACATTCCTGAAAAATACCTGACGCTGAATCGGACCCTCTTCCGGATCTGCCCCGTAAAGTTTGTATTTATTATCTCCCCAGAACAACGTGTTATCATCCAGATTTTTCTCCCAATATCCAATTTCAGCTATTTCTTCAGCAATCCGAAATTGAGAAAGTGTTCGCCGGATCTGCAGCTCTTGTTCTTTGGAATGAGTGATGTCTTGCATCACCCCAATCATGCGGTCGGCACGCCCGTTTCCTCCATATTCAATATCGGCCTTCTCATAAACCCAACGCTCTTCACCGGTATCAGGATTTTTAATTTTGAACTCAGCCTCAAATGATTTTTTCTCTGTAAGAGCACGTTGGTACTGTTCTCTTACCTCTTCGAAGTCGGGGTGCAACATCAACCGCAGAATTTCCGTGGATATAGATTCGCCTTCTGGCAGCCAAAACATTTCATCCAGAATCCTGGAAGACGTCACCTCGCCACTATTCAAATCGAGGGCATAGGTTCCAAGGTTTGCAACTTTTTGCGACTCTTTCAGCAGGTGTTCGCTCTCCTCAAGCAGCTGTTCCTTCTCTTTCAAATTGGTGATTTCTACATGGGTTCCCATCATTTTAACAGGCTCACCTTGCTCATTCCACTCCACATTTCGCCCGCGATCCAGGATCCATACCCAATGGCCTTCTTTGTGGTGCATCCGTACTTCAATTTCATAAAAATCAAGCTCACCGGAAAAGTACGATTCCACCTTCTTCTCAAACCGGGCATGGTCATCCGGATGAAGAAGTTTATTCCATGTATCTATACTTACCGGCTGAAGCTCTTCAAGCGTGTACCCCACAAGCCCGGCCCATACTTCATCAATCCTTACCTCACCGGTTTGCGGGTTCCACTCCCAAAGGCCAACATTTGCACTGTTTGTGGTGAGCCGTAAGCGGGTCTGGCTTTCCTCTATTTTCTGATCCAGTTTCTTACGTTCAGAAATATCGATATGGGTGCCGGTCATGCGGGTTACTTCGCCATGATTGTTGCGTTCGGCAGCGGTCCCGCGGTCAAGCATCCAAACCCAGTGGCCGTCTTTATGTTTCATTCGTATTTCACTGTCGTAGGAGCTTATTTCACCTTTGAAATGAAGATCCAGCAGCCGCTCTGTTTTTTCCACATCATCAGGATGGGTCAGTTCTTTCCAGCGATTGTACGTTAGCGGCGAAAGCTCCTCCCTGGTATACCCGAGCATTTCCGCCCATAAATCGTTAATTAGTATTTCATCCTGATTCGGATAAAAATCCCATAATCCAACATTTCCACCTTTTACAGCCAGAGAAAGCTGTTCTTCCAGACCTTTTATTTCAGTAAGGTCAATCCCCACACCAAGGTTCACTGACTCGTTTAACTTCATATTCATCCAGGTGGTCGTCAGCCGCTCTCCATCTTTTGTAAAGATATCAAACTCCTTCCAGCTGCGGTCCAGTTTAGACATGTGGCGGTGAGCCTCCACCAGGGTTTGCTTATCACGAATCATTTCTTCTAATAACCTCCCCTGCTCTACTGTATATTTATCGTATCCCAGACGCTCGAAAACAAATTCGTTGCATTCTTCAATTCTCTGCTCTTTATCGTGGATATTGATAAAGACGGGCAGGTTATTAAAAATATCCAGCAGACGCTTTCTCTCTTTTTGTTCTTTTGTCTCCAGTTTTTTTCTTTCAGTTATGTCGTAACCAATACCTACAATCGTGGAGTCCGACAGGCGAATACTATTCCACATTTGGCTGCGAATTTCACCTGAAGCCGTTACCAGTTCGAGCTCCTTCCAGCCAATTCCGGGATTCATCATATGCCCGAACACCTCTTCTTTTAGTTCCTCGTCTCTGAAAAATGCATCCAAAAGGTCATTCTGTTGACTACCGGCGGGATCCCAGCCTAACACATTTTCAAACTCCCGGTTTACTTTTGTTACGTTCATATCCGTATCAAAGACGGAAATTAAAACCGGTATTTCATCAAACAGAGTTTCAAATTTCTCGCGCTCGAGATCCAGCTTTCGGCTAAGGGTTTTGCTTTCGGTAATATCAGAGGTAATACCGGACACTTTCTCAATCTTTCCGTTGTTTTTATGTACATAACCTCGCGTCCATAGCCAGCGAACCTCTCCGTCCCTTCTCACTATCCGGTATTCGATGTTGAAATCACGGCCTGTATTTGTCGTTTCGGAAACCTCATCCTTAAACCGCTCTATATCATCGGGGTGAATTCGCTTCAGCACATCCTTCAGGCTTAATTCCCTTGACTGGGGAAAATCAAAAAACGAGTGGTGGTTAGATGAGGTTATGTACTGATCTTTTTCCGGAAAGTACTCCCACGTTGCCATTTTATTGGATTCCAGCGCAAGAGTCAGACTTTCATCTTTTCTCTTAAGATTATTTTTCTCTTTTGATATATCCTTTTCGTAGCGATTTACAAGGTAGTACAGCCCAAATGCGGTCAAGATCATGTAAAACCAGCCTTTAACAGACTGAATTCTGCTGATGACTGTTGCATCATCAACCATCGCTTCTACCATGGCATCCGTAGTTGTAATCCACAGAAGTGCAATAACAAGGTAGATTGCGGCAATCCGGAGCGGAGATAATTTCATAAAGCTACGGTTTGTGCTTAATCAGATGTTTACAGCGAAAAACATCATCGGATAAAAAGTCCTGTTAGATTAATTAACGAATTCAGCACCACTATTCAAGCACCGGGGATGGGAACTTCTTTATCGAAACGGTACAATGATTAATAAACGTTAAACCCATTCCTTTTTTATTACCATTTCCCTTCTCTTACCGGGTAGCTCCCAAGAACTTTTACAAACTGTGCCTTCTTTTTTAATCGGGTAAGCGCATCGGCAACCCGCAATTCTTCGGCGTTTCCTTCCAGGTCAAGGTAAAACAACGACTGCCAGGGGTGATGCGGGCGGGGGCGCGATTCGAGCTTCGTCATATTAATTCCGTGATTCCCGATCAGGTTCAGGCATTTCAACAGCTCGCCTTTCTCATCCGCTGTTGCAAAAATCAGTGATGTTTTACAATTCAGCTGGGGATCGCAGGTAACCTGGTCCTTACCGATAACCACAAAGCGAGTGTAGTTCTGTTCCTGGTTCGCAATGTCGTATTCTAAAATTTCCAGGTCGTACAACTCAGCCGCATAGGAGCTCCCAATGGCTGCTTTCGAAAGGTCTCCATCGTTCTTCACCTTTCGTGCGGCCATTGCCGTATCGAAATAGCTTTCTACATGGCAGCGAGGGAGTTGTGCCAAAAACCGGCTACACTGCGCAATAGCCTGGGGATGTGATAAAATGCGACGGATATTTTCTAACTCAACCTTCTTTGGGGCCATCAGGCAGTGCACCACCTTTAAAATTTCTTCCCCGATGATATACAACTCTTTTTCTGCAAGCAGATCGTAGGTTTCATTTATAGAACCCGCTGTTGTATTCTCTATCGGAAGCATGGCTACGTCCGCATCTCCCTTCTCCACCGCCTCAGCAGCCTGCTCGAACCTGGTAAAACCGATACAATTCACCTCATCGTATCTCTGCTCAAAATGGCGCATCGCTACCTGGTGGCTAAATGCACCATCAGTTCCCTGGTAAGCTACTTTAATGGAAGTTTCAGCTGCTTTTTGATTTTGATGATCTACCAGTGCATGCGTCTGGTACCTCACTGAATGACTAATCACTTCCCGGAAAAGCTGTTCAAGAAAGTAAGGGTCCAGGCCGGCTTCAACAGCTTTTTCGCGAATCGACTCCATCATTTTTTCTTCCCGTCCGGGATCGCGAATGTCACGGGCTTTTTCCAGTTTATCTTCCAGTACGCGCCGGACAATCTTTTGGCGTTCACCAAGTGCTTCAATAATGGTTTGATCCAGCTTGTCAATTGTCTGCCTGATTGAATTCAGGGTGTCATCTGCCATTTAAAAAGTGGTTTATTGAGTAAATGTAGAATTGTAAGATAGAAAATTGAAACGTCCGATATTACAATCGCTTGCCATAAGATTTTTCAACGCCCTCTTTTAAGAGCCTCAATCTGTTTAAGGATTTTTTCGCGCGGCATATTCCGAAACCGTTCGGGCAAAAGAGCGCGCGAAGTACACTCCGAAACTGCGGTAAGGGTCTGTAAATCAATTTCTTCAGGATATGTTGGCGGTAAAAAATCATCCAGTACGCGATCCAGAATCTCCGGTGTTACAGAGGTTTCACCCTCTGCTGCTGCGTGAAATTTTGCCCGTGTGAGTGCTGCTTCCATATCCGCACCTGAGTAGCGAATATCTCCTTTTTTAATGGCTTCGGGCAGATACTCTTCCGTGAGCCGGAGTCCGGTTTTCCGTTTCATTACATTGAAAAGCTCCACCCGTTCTTCTTCTGTTTCGGGATGAAAAAGTGCAATATGCTCCTCGGCTCTACCCTGGCGCTTCAGATCAACGGGCATCAGATCGGGACGGGCTGTCATCAAAAACCACACTATCCGTCCGCGGTTTTCGGTATCACTCATAAAGGTTGCTATCTGCGAAAACACCCGGCTTGAAACCCCGCTGTCGCCGGATGCCTGGCGGTCTCCGAGATAGGCGTCTGCCTCATCAATCATCACAGCAACCGGAGACATTGCCTTTAACAGGGTCAGTATTTTCTCCAGGTTTCCCTCGGTAACTCCCTGCCACTGGCTTCTGAAGTTTTTCAGCTTCACCATAGGTATGCCCACTTCGCCCGCAAAGCAGGTTACCATAAAGGTTTTTCCGGTGCCCACCGGCCCGCATACAAGATATCCCATGGGAATCACGTCCCGGTTGCCCGATTTCAGCGCATCAGCGGTTAACCTCAGATGTTTTTTTACAGCTGTATGGCCGGCAACATGATCCAGTGTCCGTGTAGATGGCACAAATTCCAGCAATCCGTAGGCTTCTTCTTCAATCAATTCTTTCTTGATACTCGAGAGAGAATGAAACGTAATCGGGTCTTTGTGTTCTTCTGCGTTAGAAATGATACCGTTTAGCTGTACAAGCCCCAGGCCTGCCGTCATTTCGGCAATTGCCCTTTTGGGAAGTTCTGAAACAATAGCCGAGGTTTTGTCTTTTTCTTCAAGAAACGCCAGCCTGTCCTCTTCTTTCGGCAGCGGTATGTGAATGTCTGCCGTATATGGATGTTGAATCAGTCGTTTATTGAGGTCCGCAAGATTTTCCGTCAGCAGTACTGTCGTAAAATCTCCTGCCAAAAACAGTGGATCATGTGCCCATTTTAAAAGGTAAACGAGTGAATTTCGGTCTTCCGTACCGGTACTTCCTGCCTCATTCATGGGAATGATGGTTTCGGCATGATCTATAATCAGGGCAATACTTTGATTGTTTTGCAGCCTCAGGCGTATATACTGTTCGAGAACTGAAAACGCACCTACGGGGTCTTTCGGAAGTTTTTTGCTGTACTCTGTTCCGGCAATGGTATCCTTGCCAGACAGTGCCCGGTTAAAGTCGGTTCGGGTCTGCTCGTCCCTGAAATAGATCCCCGATGCGCGGTCGTAAAACAGTACCAGTTCGCGGGATCCGAAAAAATCATCTGCCAGAAAGGTTTTTAACCTGTCGAATCGCTCTTTCTCTCCTTTCACATGCACAACGTCGTGCACGTTTCCGTGCATTACAAACTGGTTTAGTGTTCGGCTAAGGTACATTTTAGCAAATCGATTGGCCCACGCCGGGTAATGTTTCAGCATAATTCCGTCATGTCTTTATTCTCGTGGATTTTAAAAACTCTGATAATCATACATCTACACGGGCTCACTCAGCTTCAGTTTAACAGTATCCAGCCGATTTGGTGTAGCTTTACTGATAATAAATTTGTGGCCCTTGATAAAAAGTTCTTCATTTACCTTTGGGATACGACCAACATGGTTGATAATGTACCCGGCCACGGTTTCAAACTCATCTCCGGAGCTTTTCAGGTCAATTTCCGGATACATTTCCTGCAACTCGTCCAGTTCTACGTTGCCGCTGAGAATAAATGTAAGCGGATCGAGTTTTTTAATTAATTCATCGTCCGTGTCGTACTCATCCTGGATGTCCCCAACCACTTCTTCAATAAGATCCTCTATCGTTACCATCCCGGCAGTTCCGCCATACTCATCAATCACAATGGCCACAGAACTATTACTTTGCCGGAATTCTGCAAGAAGGTCTTTCGATTTTTTACTGGAAGGAATGAGTTTAACGGGACGGATAATATCTGCGATGTTTTTCGGAGAATGAAACAGGTCGTACGCAAAAACAACCCCCGTAATGTCATCAATATTATCCTGGTACACCGGGAGTTTTGAAAAGCCTGAAGCAATGAATGTTCTCTGTATTTCCTCAATGGACGCATTTTGATCTACCGTAATCATTTCGGTTCGCGGTACCATTGTTTCTCTCACGCGTTTATTCGAGAGTTCAAGAACGTTATGCAGGATTTGGGAATCTTCCTGGTCAAAGTCTTCACCACCGCCCGAGTCCCGTAACTCTTTCAAAATCATCTCAACATCCTGCCGGCGAAATACTTTTTCACTTCGTTCACTACCTGTCTTCAGCAAGCGCACTAAAAGCCCTGAAGATGCATTAGCAACCTGAATAAGCGGCCTCAGAACGATATTTAAAAATCGCAGCGGAACCGCAACCACCTTCACCATAAAGTCGGCCTGAATACGAAAGATTGCTTTTGGCAAAATCTCACCAAAAATCATAATTACCAGTGATGCAATAATGGTTTGTATAAATAAAATCATACCGGTAGATGGCATGACACCAACCCAGGCTGAGTAGATCCGCTGAACCGGTTCAACCAAAAAGATTGCCATCAGCGTTGCATAAAGCACGTTGATGATATTATTTCCGACAAGAGTGGTTGTAAGAAAGGTTTCAGGCTTCTCATTAAAGAACGCCAAAGAACGGGAAATGAGGGATCCTTTGCGGCTTTCGATTTCAAGCTTCAGGCGGTTCGCTGAAACAAATGCAATTTCGGACCCCGAAAAAAAACCACTCGCTAATACGGTGAGTATGATGATTGTAAATTCCAAACAGAGTAATGCGTTAAACTAAAATTCTGTGCCAATATACGCCGATTTTACCTGATCTCTATGCCTTCGTCAGGTTAGATTCTGCCCACGGGCAGGCAACGGTTTTCTACAATCTTTTTAGGATCCGGTAAATGCAGCTTTGCGTTTTTCAAGAAATGCTGATGTGCCTTCCTTAAAGTCATCCGTTTCACAAAGCTCGCCAAACAGTTTCGCTTCCGTTGCAAATCCATCAGCCAGGCCTGCAGATCGAATGGCTTCCAGCGCTTTTTGTACTGCAAGTGGTCCGTTTTTCAGAATTTTGGAAAGAAGTGCACGGGCTTCCTCCTCCGCTCTCTCCGACACCCGGTTCACCAATCCTATTTCCCGGGCTTCGTCTGCTTTCACGGGTTCTCCTGTCAGCACCATTTCGTATGCTTTTGCAGGGCCTGCAAGTTTTGCAAGCCGCTGAGTACCCCCATACCCGGGAATTAATCCAAGTGTTACTTCCGGTAATCCAATAACTGCTTTGGGTGAAGCAATCCGCATATGCGCGGCCATTGCAAGTTCCGCCCCACCGCCAAGTGCATAACCGTCTACTACCGACACAACCGGTTTGTTCAATTTCTCAATTCTGTTGAAAATTCGCTGTCCTTTTTCAGAAGCTTTTCTGCCTGATTCCCCATCTAATTCCCTGAGCTCACCAATATCGGCGCCGGCAACAAATGCTTTTTCACCTGCCCCTGTTAAAAGTACAGCGCGAACAGAATCGTTTGCCTCTAAAGTGTCCAGAGCGCTGTCAATTTCATCAAGCACCCGGTTATTCAGTGCATTCAGTTTTTCTGGACGGTTTACGGTTAACCGGGCAATTCCTGTATCTTCAACTTGCAGATCAATGGTTTCGTAGGTAGTTGACATGAGCTATGATTTAATATTTTGACCCGTTCGTTTATGCAGGTCTTCGGCCTCTTTTTTTAATTCCGCCAATTCAAGCTCCTGGTCCAGCTCTTCAAACCCGGGCAGCAGGCTTTGGTCGAGCTCTTCAATAATGGTTGTAGCCTCCTCCATTTCTACCAGCAGATGATCCAGTTTGCTATCCACATCTTCGGCATTCGGCATTGTCATCGACTGTTCGTAGATAAACCGGGTCGCGTCTTCAATGGTTTCCAGGTGGGTTTCGCAAATCAGGTATTTCTCTTTGGCTACATCAAACTTGTTGAGCCTTTTTTTCAAGATTTTCACCCGGCGCTCTTTTGTGGCTTTCAGCTCTTCCGACTCAATTGTACTGATCTGATTCTCCTGTGCAGCAACTTCGCGCTTCAACTCCTCTTCAACCTCAGAGTTCATATAAATTTTGTAACGCCGGTTCATATCCAGCAACGTCAAATAGGTAGAGAGCAGATCTTCAAGTTTCTTTTCAATGTGTTTTAACATTCCCCGTGAACTGTACGGAAGCTTTGAAAAGTTGGTTTTAACCTCCGATGCAATATGCTTGAGAACTAAAAACCGTTTTTGTGACCGCACATCGAGCTGATGGAACAAGGTTTTGTCACCGTTCACTTCATTATGTTCCCGCTGTTTTTTACGTATGACAGCCTGCCTGTACGAATTCAGATTTGGAACAATACCCAGGTAAAGTAATTCAGCACCAAAAGCCAACGATAGTATTGAATTAGCACCCAGCCCGGTCGTTCCGCTCATTACAAATGCGGCTACCGTGGCAAGTAACAGAGAAACAAGGTTTGCGGGATGAAGAAAGGCTTCCCGGGTAAAATCAACTGCTGTATGTTCTTTGGTACCGGCCATTTACTTTCGGATAAGTCAGTTTTCGTCAGTTTTGTCACTGTCTGCCGGTGGCGGCCCTACAGTTTTCTTTACATTCATCTCTTCGGCCTGCTGCTCCAGATCGTCATATAAAATCCCCATTTCCTGTTTGATTTGCCGCAATGTGTCGCGGGCTTTTTCTTTGCGCATATGCTCTTCAAATTGTTCTTTTTGCTGTAAGTCTTCCTCATCGGCAAGAATATCGTCCATTGCAAGATCCAGCTTTGCTTCAATTGAAGCCATCTTATACCGCAATTTACCCAGGAAATGGTCTACGGATTGCAGCAGCTCATCAGCATTCATCTGACGAACAGCGTCACCGGCTTTTTTGGCGTAAGAGGAACTTCGCAACTTTTCTTTCGCCTGCCGGATTTTGCGGTAGTGATCTTTATACTCCTCTTTTAACCGTTCCCGCTCTTTGCGGCTCGATTCACTCATGGTTTGCTATGATTTGGTTTTGTCTTTTCGGCCAACAGTCTTTTCCGATTGTTTTTCCCCGGATTGATCGTCGATTGAAATGGACTTATCACTGCCTGCTATATCTTTACCCATCTCCTGCTTAAACTGGTTTACAAGCTCCTGCGCTCTGATTTTCTCGGCATTGGCTTCAATTTCCATCGTCTCCGTATCCACACCATCGAGAGCAATTTCCATGCGGGCTTCATTTTTAGCCGTCTGCTCATTCAGGCGGTTAAGCATTTCGTTGTGGGTTTGGTCGAGCCCGCCCATCTCGAATGATTCAAGCGTATCCGCCACTTTTGCCTGCCATTCGGCCCGTTCGCTGGCTCTCAGGGCTTCCCGCGCCTCTTTAATCTTTTGGTCTTTTTCCCGCATAAATGCTTTCTTCACCTTTTGGGCTTTTTCATACGCCTGTTCGGCAAATTTAAGCTGCTCCTGGGAGTGCTGAAGATTATCGCGCATCTTTTCGAGCTGCAGAGCATAGCCCTGTGCAAGGTCGTCACGATCGGCATTAATCGCCGATTTAATTTTAGATGTAATATCTGTAATTGACTTCTCGTAGCGGTCTACCTCCTTGCGGAGCATCACCACGTTTGCTTTCACCGTGGCAATATTTTCATTCATCTGTGGTATCTGGTCGTTCAATTCCCTGATATTCTGCTCCAGAATCATTTTGGGATTCTCCATGGAGCTTACAAGCCCCCCAAACATCGATTTAATTGCTCGAATTAATCTATCAAACATAGTGCGTTTTATTTGTGGCCATTAATTGTTTTTTGTGCCTTAGTGGCAGTTTTAGCAAACTGTAAAAACCAACCGCAGATATCAAGTATTCATTGCATACTACAAATTTATTTGAAATCATGTATGCCATCTTTATCCACTCTGTGAACAATATGCGGTTTGGGTTCTGGTTTGTCTTCGGAAACGTCTACCGCCTTATGCATCGAGTCTTTACAATCCGATATCATAGCTTGCTTGTTCGTATGCAGTGTAGCGAATGTTTCACCTTTCTCAACATAATCACCAACTTTTTTGTGCAGGACAAAACCAGCAGCCGGATCAACACTGTCTTCTTTGGCACGGCGTCCGGCACCAAGTTCAAGAGACACCATTCCCATCTCAAATGCATTCATTGCCGATATATACCCGCTTTTAGGCAACGATACGTCCTCAATATATTGTGCTGCAGGATACGATGACGGCTGCTCTATCACTGATGTGTCTCCGTCGTGCGCTTTTACAATGTCCATCCATTTGCTAAATGCAGAACCGTCTGCCACTGCCTTTCTGCTCTTATCTACTCCGGTTTCTACCGAGTTTGCTTCACCCCCAAGATAGATCATGGTTCCCGCCAGTAGGTGAGTTATCTCCATTACGTCGTCGGGCCCTTCGCCTTTCAGCCCATCTATACTCTCTTTCACTTCCAGCCAGTTGCCCACGGCGTAGCCCAGCGGCTGCTCCATATTTGTTAAGTAGGCAATCGTCTCCTTCCCGAACTGTTCTCCAATACCCACAAGCGTTTCCGCCAGTTTTATCGCGTCCTTCTTCTGTTTCATGAATGCACCTGATCCGAATTTCACATCCAGCACGAGCGCATCTATACCCTCCGCAAGTTTCTTACTCATAATGCTTCCGGCAATCAGGGGAATCGACTCAACTGTTGCTGTCACATCGCGCAATGCGTAGAGGCGTTTGTCAGCGGGAGCGATCTCTTCTGTTTGTCCTGCAAGAACCATCCCCTCGGCTTTCAGAATTTTCCTGTATCGATCCAGGCTGATATCCACTGTAAACCCGGGAATAGATTCAAGTTTATCGAGCGTGCCGCCGGTATGCCCCAGGCCCCGGCCGGATATCATCGGAACCGGAACGCCGCAGGATGCCACAATGGGTGCCAGAATTAGCGAGAGTTTATCACCCACGCCACCGGTGGAATGCTTATCTACTTTTTTCCCTGGAATATCACTCAGATCCAGTACAATTCCACTGTGAAGCATCGACCGGGTAAGAGCCGCAGCCTCCTCATCATTGAGTCCGTTTAAATACGATGCCATCAGAAAGGCACTCATCTGGTAGTCGGGAAGCCTGTCTTTTGTGTAAGCCTCAATCAGCTGATTGATTTCTCCGCTTTGTAATACTTTACCATCTCTTTTTTTGCGGATTAAAGAAACCGGGTTGAACTGCTTTGTAGTCATCAATAAAATTGTTGGTTGACACTTTTTTATAATGTAGCATTTCTTGGGAAGAAATAAGAATACTGTAATAACGTCTAATTCATTGTAGATGATAAGTTTCGGCAGCGTATATCCATCCCGCATTCATTGAAGCTTCCATTGCT
This sequence comes from Balneolaceae bacterium, assembly GCA_041686215.1. GTDB lineage: Bacteria > Bacteroidota > Rhodothermia > Balneolales > Balneolaceae > SW132. The sequence continues at coordinate 16,649 of JAWLEH010000037.1, forward strand.
TGCCCTGATGTGGATAATTGGCCTGAATCTTATTACCATACCACTAAAGTTATTCATCTTTGGCATCACTCCCGACATGCAACCCGGCTGATGTACAGAAAATAAACGCAAGTTGCGGAACCGGATGTATTCAGATTATGAACCTGTGATCACAAATAATATTTATCAGAAATGAAAGTTTTAGCCAACCGCTACCTCTATAAGTTTCGGGAGATGTTTCCTGAAGATGCAGAGGTACACCTGTTTACTCCCGGAAGCCTCCCGGAAAACACAGCTGAATACGATGCTCTTTTCATCAACACAACCACGCCAATAAATGCATCCACTCTGCCGGAGCGCGGCAATATCCGGTTTATTGCTACGGGATCCTCCGGCACGGATCATATGGACCTCAACTACCTTGAAAAAATCGGGATTCAAACAGCCGATGCCGCAGGGTGCAATGCGTCTGCTGTAGCTGAATATGTATGTACATCACTCCTCTGTTTGCAGGAAAAAAGTGATCTGCGGCTCCACGATCTCAATGTTGGTATTGTAGGCGTTGGGCATGTTGGGTCGGAGGTTTCAAGGCTCTTAACACGATTTTCAATTCCCAATATAAATTATGATCCGCCCCGGTCAAACAGGGAACCCCGTTTTACATCCGCTCATTTTGAAGAAATTAAAGAGTGTGATATTCTCACATTTCACACACCGCTATCTCATTCCGGAAATTATCCCACACATCACCTGCTGAACAGAAGTTGGTTCCGGGGTGCAAATTATAAGCTCATTTTGAATACAGCCCGCGGAGGCGTAGTGGATGAACAACTAATCATGGAAGAGCTCGAGATTGGCAGGTTGAAAAACACTATTATTGATGTTTGGGAACATGAGCCTGATTTCAACATCCGCTTATCAAATAAGGCTCTTTTTGCCACCCCGCATATCGCCGGATACTCTCTTCAATCGAAACAAAGAGCTTCAGAGATGATCATTCAGGAGTTTTGCAGATTTACCGGCCTGCAAACCCCGGCATTTGATCCTCAACCGGATTGGTATCCTGATCTTAAAGAGAACTATCAATCCCTGTCGGAACTTCTTACGGATTTGCATCCTATCCAGTGGTTTACCGAACAAATGAGAAAAATGGCGGAAAACGCACCTGAAAAACGGGGAGAACACTTCGCCAGGCTTCGTTCAGAATCTGACCTGCGGCACGAATACACTCATATCCGGCTTTCTGAACACCTTATCGATCAATTCCCGGAGTTAACGTTGCTTGGTATTCAGCCGTCTTAAAATATCATTTATAAAAATTTCCGGATCTCATCTTATGAGCATCCTGCTTTTGTTCTACTCTGTCTGAAACAGTGCTGTGGCGTTTGACGTGGTTACACGGGCAATCTCTTCAAGCGGCTTCTCTTGTAAACCAGACAATTTCCGCGCCGTATGTAACATAAATGAGGGTTCATTCCGATCACCCCTCCTGGGTGTCGGTGCAAGATAGGGTGCATCTGTTTCCAACAGCATCCTGTCAAGAGGCAACCTGGCCACAACTTCTCCAACTCCCGCATTCTTAAATGTTGCCACACCCCCGACCCCAAGGTAAAGTCCAAGATCAAGTGCGCGTTTTCCCTCTTCTTCTGTGCCGGTAAAACAGTGCCAAACACCCGTTAGATTTCCGTCCTGCTCCTCTTCTATGACCTCCAGCAGATCATCTGTACTCTCGCGGTTATGCAACACAACAGGTTTACCAACTGCCTTCGCTACGCCGCAATGCATTCGGAGACTCTCTTTCTGGTTCTTCACATGATCAGTACTCCAATAATAGTCGAGCCCCGTTTCACCTACCGCAACAATATCATCCCTGCTGCAGGTTTCCATAAGTCTCTCCTTCTCCTTCAGCCGGCTGCCGGTAATTTCACAAGGGTGAACTCCCATCATCTTGAAAAAGGATATGGTGTCATGCTGCAGTCCCTCCATTTCATCCAGCGAATTCCAGTCAATCGCCGGAAGATAAATGCGGGTGATATCCGCCTTCACTGCACGGTTGAGTACGTCTTCGAGATCTTTTTGAAATGTGTTAAGGTAGAGATGTGAATGGGTGTCAGCTAATTGCAAATTCGACTCTTATGTGTGGTTTTTTAGATTTCATCTAAAGGAGAAACTACAAAGAATATCGCCCAAAGTAACCTGGAAACGTATACTGTCAGCCGGTATGATAGGCAACCAATCCGCCAATAACGTCCGATTTCGTTTCAACCTGTTCATACCCTTTTTTGGTCATCAGCTCATGTAGTTTGGCTCTGTGTGATGCAGCAACAGTTCCGGTATAAACTACGGGATTATCCTTAGCCGGCTGAAGCTGTGCGAGCTGAGTATCCATAAATCGTTCGAGAGTCTTACAGAGTAAATCCTGAACTCCTCTTTCCATGGGATCACGAAAAACCATACCCGCAACGGCTGCAAGTTCCCGGTTGGGCCGGCTGCTGCCATAAATTTTGTCCATCCAAACCGAGTAGTCAATCTCCTTCAGCCGCTCTGCAACTTGTTGATGGCTGCTCTCATCCAGGTTCTGCCGGAAAAATGCTTTTAAAACAGTTCGCCCGAGATCAACGGCACTGCCCTCATCCCCGATTGCAAATCCAAGTGCCGCTGAACGGTGTGTAATTTCATGATTTTTATAAACCCCGCATATCGACCCGGTACCAAGCGCCGCTATTACCCCAGTTCTTTTGCGCAGGTGTGCCCGTGCGACACCGGTCAGATCATCTTTCACAACAACATCTGCCGCAGGAAAAACCGCTGTTAGTATGGCTTCCATTTTCTCAACCGGCTTTTTTCCATGGCAACCTGCCCCATAAAAAAATACACGATCCGGCTTCTCTTTGATACATTCGCGAACCTCACTTGCAATCTCATCTTGTGAGAGATAAGCAGGATGCAGGCCTTGCCCCTGCACAAATTCGGCATTCCCTTGGCTCACAATCGCCCAGTCCGTTTTTGTACCTCCGCTGTCGGCTATTACCGTAATCATATATACTTTCTTTCATTTTTATGATTGGTTAAACGATCCGGGATTCATCAATCAGAGTCAACTAATACCGCCAATTCTCTTCTGAAATAGGCAAATGCTTTTGTACCTTTTTAAACAAGTTCAAACCCAGCCGGATCAACATGAGTTTAACATACACAAACTATTTGAAGATAAGCGAGCTACTGGACCTCCAGGAGCCAAAATCTTCTCCTGAGGAGCATGATGAGATGTTGTTTATCATCATTCATCAAAGTTATGAGCTCTGGTTTAAACAAATACTCCACGAGTTTGACAAACTGCGGCCCGACCTGGAGGCGGGTAATACATGGGCAGCGGCTAAAACCATGCGCCGGATTCTCACGATTTTAAAAACGATGGTTTCTCAAATTGACATTCTTGAAACCATGACCCCACTTGAATTCAACAGCTTCCGGGGATTTTTGCAGCAGGCCAGCGGGTTTCAATCTGTTCAATTCCGCGAAATGGAAATTGTCTGCGGCATGCGATCCGAACATATCATGACCGTTCATAGTGATCAACCTGAGCTTCAGCAGCAACTCATAAACCGTGAAAAGGAACCGACACTTTGGGAGAGTTTTTGTTCTTTCCTGCGAGCGCACGGGTTCCCCGCAGAAATACCAAAACGGGTTCACCAAAACGGACTTATCCATGCCCCGTCTGAAAAGAACCAGAAACTACTGGTTGAAATCATGAATAATGAACCGGAAATAGCACTATTGTGCGAACTTTTCGTGGATTACGACGAAGGGTTGCAGGAGTGGCGCTATCGTCATGTAAAAATGGTGGAACGTACTATTGGCACCAAAAAAGGAACCGGGGGATCTGATGGCGCAGCCTACCTACACCGAACCCTTAATAACCCGATTTTTCCCGATTTGTGGGAAATTCGCACCCAATTTTGAACTACACCGTGGCTGATTAGGTTTTTAAGATAGTGCTTGTTTAATAATCAGAAATCGTATGGCAGGAACTGAACTTAGTGAAAATAATTATTTGCGTATCTGTTTCATCAACTGGGCGTTGTCCGTACCCATTTTATTAATTTTTGCCTGGCCATACTTCTTTCTTTGTGAATTTTACCAGATACCAAAAATAATCACCTTTCCGGGTGCCATTATTTTTGCACTGCCGTTTATGTTAACAATTCTGCACGGCCATGTTACTATGGCTGTTGGGGCTGCACACCGGGACCATTATTACAGCTGGCTGCAAAGTCACCCCTTTACCTACGGCCTGCTCTTTCACCCTATCATAATCAAAACCCGATTCAGGCTGATTCTTTTTTTTATCAGCCTCTTTATTCTTTCTGCCGGATTCATCTATATCTATTGATAACCTGAGATAAATGATAACCTGAGATAAAGGAGTTCAGTTTTTCATCGGGTACAAATCCAAAGATCATTGTTAGTGCAAGCAGGTGCAGAACCAATCCCCAAAGCCTGTTTCTGTAAATCCTTTCTGTGCTTTTTTCAATTTTCGCCAACAGAACCTGGCTCACTATTAAATTAAATAAACCAGCAACAGCATCCATGCCACTCCAAATTCAAGAATCAAAAAAACCGGCAGGGTTATCAGCCCCATTTTGATAATTACCCCTTTTTCCGCACCCTCATCCCTGAACATCAGCTTGAGCCGCGACAACAGAATCAGATTGAGGGTTATTAGCAGCGGCAGCAGACTCATTTTTCCAGGATAGGGTTCATGTTGTTCTCTATACTCTCTTTTAAATCCATCACAAGAGTCAGGTCTCCTTCATGAATGTTTTTATAAACAGCTGACTCTGAAATTTCCAGGTCACCGGCTATTTGTTTTACCGGCAGATTTTTGATCAGTTTCAGCAGGATATTCAGCCGTGTTTTACGCCATTTTTGCATCTCACCCGATAGCAGTCGCAGGGTATAATTTGCAAGATTGACCCTGTTGATTTTTTCCATTTCAGGTTCAGGTTCATCTGCAAGCTTAAGTGTGTACAACCTACCCGATTCTTTAAGTTGATCTATCCCCTCCCTGGCTACGTGGAATGCGGGCCCGTCCATTCCCAGTGTCTGTTCCTTGTTGATGGGGGTATAAATCTCCCCCAGTCCAATAGAAAAACGCACCTTCAACGGGTGAAGATCCCTGCTGATCGTCCAGCAATCAGTCAGCAGCCCCCTGAATTTCGAATACACCGCCTGGAATTCGTCTCCCAGTGTAATCGTTGCCGGAGAAATTATATATTCCGCACCTTCGTTTATCTGATCCAATCGATTTTCAAGAATCACCTGGCAGGTACTTCTTTCCGAATGGGTCAGATCTTTAGATCCAACCAGATCCGCTATGATGACTATGTAAGAACTCATATTTCACCTATTTAGTTGAAAAAATAACTATTCAACCATAATAGTTCAAAATATATTATTTCAATTGAATTGGTTTAAAATGAGCAGATTCAACGAAAAGGGTTGCTAATAACTTTTTGGTCTATATAGAATTTATTTCAGAGTGCCCCCCTTCTGCCGCGGACATCCCATTGGGGGAAGGGGGCAATGGGGGATGATCAGTTATGTTTCAGAACAAAGTTCTGGCTACCTCGAAACTCAGAAAGTCATCCCCCTGCTCTCCCGGCAGCCGTCGGGATCGCTTCCCCCTTCGAAGGGGGACTTTTATCCTTTCCGACCCAGAGGATCGGGGAATTGAACCACTTATGATTAAACCACCTTTGATTAGTACGCCTTGCCCTGTTTAATATCTTCTACAACAGATGGATCGAGCAGAGTAGATGTATCGCCGAGATTATCGACGTCCTGAGCGGCAATTTTGCGAAGAATTCTGCGCATAATTTTCCCTGACCGTGTTTTTGGGAGCCCTGACACAACCTGAATTTTATCCGGTTTGGCTATAGGACCAATGATTTTGGTAACCAAATCGTGAATCTCTTTCTTGAATGCTTCGGGATCCGCCGGCTGCTCTTCGCAAATCATGAAGGCAAACACACCCTGGCCCTTCACCTCATGCGGATATCCCACAATTGCCGTTTCAACCACCTTTTTGTGTTCATCAATTGCATTTTCTATTTCGGCCGTGCCCAGTCTGTGGCCTGAAACGTTCAACACATCATCCACGCGGCCGGTAATGCGATAGTATCCGTCTTCGTCTCGCCTGCAGCCGTCGCCCGTAAAGTAATAGCCTTTGTAGGCACTCATATAGGTTTTCAGGTAGCGCTCATGGTCGCCCCAAACGGTTCGGGCAATTCCAGGCCATGGGTATTTAATGCAAAGATTGCCGTTTACGCCATTGCCTTCAATTTCATTTCCTTCTTCATCCATCAATGTAGGATGGATTCCTGGAAGCGGCAGTGTTGCAAATCCCGGTTTGGTTGGGGTGATGCCGGCAAGAGGTGAAATCATAATACCGCCGGTTTCAGTTTGCCACCAGGTATCCACAATGGGGCATTCCCCGCCGCCGATGTGATCGTTATACCAGTTCCAGGCCTCTTCATTAATCGGTTCACCCACACTCCCTAAAACCTTCAGCGAGCTGAGGTCGTACTTCTTCACATAGTCCAGATCGTAACTCATTAACGCCCGGATGGCGGTCGGAGCCGTATAAAAGTGAGTAACATTGTACTTCTCCACTACTTCCCAAAGCCGGCCGGGATCTGGATATGTGGGGGTTCCTTCAAATATAATTCCCGTAGCGCCGGTAAACAGCGGTCCATACATGATGTAGGAATGTCCGGTAATCCATCCCGCATCGGCCGTACACCAGTAGATATCTTCTTCCTCCACCTGGAAAACATTGCGGAAGGTATAGCTCGTATATACCATATACCCGCCGCAGGTGTGCAGCACGCCTTTGGGCTTACCGGTTGAACCTGACGTATAGAGAATAAATAACGGATCTTCGGCATCCATCTCCACGGCTGTATGCTTTTTAGACGCATTTCGGATCAGCATATGCCACCACTCATCGCGTCCTTCCACCCAGTCGATGTCCCGGTTTGTTCGCTGACATACAATTACATTTTTAACCGTCGGGCAATTTTCAAGAGCCTCGTCTGAAATATCTTTCAGCGGCACGTGCTTATCACCACGGCGCAGGCCGTCATTTGTGATCAGCATTTTAGCATCACAATCCTGGATGCGTTCACCCAGCGCCTGTGCAGAAAACCCGGCAAAAACAATAGAATGCACAGCGCCAATCCGCGCACATGCCAGGGCTGCAATGATAAGTTCCGGGGTCATAGCCATATAAATACATACACGGTCGCCCTTTTCTATGCCCTTGCTCTCCAATACATTGGAAAACCTGCAAACATCTTCATGCAACTGTCTGTAGGTGATCGTTCTTCGGAAACTGTCGGGGTGATTGGGCTCAAAAATAAATGCGGTTTTATTGCCGATGGTACTGAGGTGGCGGTCCAGCGCATTTTCGGTGATATTCAGTTTACCGCCTTCAAACCATTTGATATCCCCATTTTCGAAACCGCCGGAGTGGACCTTATCCCAGCTTTTTCTCCAGTAAAATGTCCCGGCCTCATGTTCCCAGAATTTCAGGCGATCTTGCTCGCTCTGCTGATAAGTTTCTTCATATTCATCAAACGATTTAATATTGAGCCACATAATGTATTGATTCTTTAATTTTCTGTTCGTTTCAGTAAGCTATCAAAAGCGCTTCTATGTTGATGTTTTTTCAATCCTTTTTCAAGTCTTTTCTTTAAAATTTTATTTCCTGCCGTTTTCCGCACTCCTTTTTTGCAGATCAAACGAAAATACCGCGGGTTATTGTTTGCCGTTTATACCCATTAATCTGAGTTCGATTAATAATGTGCTTTTTGGAGTCATTAAAGCCCCCTCTTTTTCAAGGAGGGGACTGACTTTTTGTTCTGATTTATAATCGAACTCAGGTCATTAAAACCAGGACGGCATGAGTACGAAAGGACATCACTGGATTGAAAACTGGTTTAACCAAAAAGGATGGCAGCCTTTTGACTGGCAGCGAACGATGTGGCTACACATTTTGGAACAAAGAAGCGGGCTGCTGAATGCACCAACCGGCAGCGGCAAAACCCTCGCACTTTTCATGCCTGTATTGATTGACTGGATCAACAGCCATCCGGACTGCTGGCAAAGCCGCAAAAATAACGGGCTGCAACTTTTGTGGATCACCCCGCTCCGTGCCCTTGCAAAAGACCTGGAGAAAAATTTGCAGCAGGTTATTGATGATTTTGATATACCCTGGCAAGTACAACGCCGCACCGGTGACGTCTCCTCGTCTGTAAAGCAGAAGCAAACCAGGCAGATGCCGGAAGTGCTCATCACCACTCCTGAAAGTCTTCATATACTTTTGGCTCAAAAGAAGTACCCGAAACGATTCCGAAATCTCTCATCGATTGTTGTAGACGAGTGGCACGAACTTATCGGGTCAAAACGAGGAGTGCAGGCTGAGCTCGGCCTTTCACGACTTAAAGCTATGAACCCAAACCTTACCCTTTGGGCTGTTTCTGCAACAATCGGTAATCTCAGGGAAGCCGCAGAGGTGTTGCACGGTACCTCCTCCGGCCAAAACCAGCCGCTGATTGTAAAAGCCGATAATCATAAAACGATACATGTCCATACGGTACTTCCGGACGATGTGGAAGCTTTTCCCTGGTCGGGTCATCTTGGGATAAACCTGCTGCAAAAAGTTCTTCCCATACTTGATCACGACGGTTCAACTCTTGTCTTCACAAATACCCGTGCACAGGCAGAAATCTGGTTTCAGAAAATGTTAGAAGCCAGGCCCGATCTTGCCGGCACGATTGCCCTTCACCACGGATCACTCAGCCGTAAAATCCGCAACTGGGTTGAAGAATCTCTGCACAGCGGAGTCATTAAGATCGTAGTTTGCACATCCAGTCTTGATCTCGGGGTTGATTTTTCCCCGGTAGACAGAGTCATTCAGATCGGCAGCCCGAAAGGTGTTGCACGTTTTATGCAACGGGCCGGAAGAAGCGGGCACCGGCCGGGAGCTGACAGTTCGATATGGTTTGTACCTACTCACGCTCTTGAACTTATAGAAGCAGCAGCTCTCAAAGACGCGGTCGATGATCAAAAAATGGAAGACCGGAATCCCATCTTAAAACCCTTTGATGTTCTGGTGCAATACCTGGTAACCCTGGCCGTCTCCGAGGGATTTAAGCCCGACAGCCTTTTTGACGAGATTAAACATACATTTTCGTACCAAGCCCTGCAGCCGGATGAATGGGACTGGATTCTGGATTTTATACGAAGCGGTGGCCGCTCTCTCACCCGATATGATGAATATAATAAGGTGGAAATAGATGAGGACGGTATCTGGCGGGTGTTTGACCAAAAAATTGCCCGGCGCCACCGTATGACCATCGGCACCATTGCCAGTGATTCTATGCTGAGTGTTAAATACCTGAAGGGAAGCACGCTCGGCCGGGTTGAAGAGTGGTTTATTTCGCAACTGAATACCGGCGATACGTTCTGGTTTGCGGGCAGAAATCTTGAGCTGATAAAAATGAAGAATATGACGGTGTACGTAAGGCGTGCAAAAGGAGCCAGCAGTAAAGTACCCAGCTATATGGGAGGAAGAATGTCCCTCTCCTCCAATATGAGCGAACGACTTCGAAAGAAATTGAGAGAAGCGAACAACGATACAACCGGATCCATAGAACTTGAAACAGTAAAGCCTATCCTGGAGATCCAGAAAGAGCGGTCCATTCTGCCGGATTCATCCCAGTTTTTGATAGAAAAGTCCTGGTCGAATGAAGGATGTCATCTCTTCTTCTTTCCATTTGAAGGGCGTTACGTCCATGAAGGCATGAGTGCACTCACAGCCTACCGGATCTCAAAAATAGCCCCGATAACATTCTCAATTGCTATGAATGATTATGGTTTTGAACTGTTGAGCGACCAGGACATCCCGATCGGTAAAGCACTCGAAAACAATCTTTTTACCGAGAAAAACCTGGTACAGGATATGCTCGGCAGTCTGAACGATGCGGAGCTTGCCAGGCGCAGATTCCGCGATATCAGCCAGATAGCCGGTCTTGTATTTCCGGGATACCCCGGGAATCAAAAAAAAGGAAAGCATCTGCAAATGTCCTCCGGCCTCTTTTTTGATGTATTTATGGAGTACGAGCCGGGCCACTTGCTTATCCGGCAGGCGTATGATGAAGTTTTGAATAACCAACTGGATGAAGCACGTTTGCGAAAAGCCCTGCAGCGCATTAGCAGGCAGGACGTAGTTTTAAAAGAGGTGGATCGCTTTTCACCCTTTGCATTCCCCATTTTTGTAGACCGCTTGCGGGAACGGCTGTCGTCTGAAAAACTACTGGACCGAATTCAAAAAATGCAAAAGCAGCTTGAAAACGCTTCATGAGCCTCACAATAAAAATCAAAAATAATCACTGGACTCTTTTGCCTGAACGTGCGCTATTCTGGAAAGAGAAAAAGACGCTGATAGCCGGTGACTTGCATCTCGGTAAATCTGGCCATTTCAGGAAATCCGGAATTGCCGCCCCGCAGCAGATCAATCAAACGAATTTAGACCGCCTTGAACGTCTTGTTCATCAGCTACAACCAGAACGGCTGCTGTTACTGGGAGATCTTTTTCACAGTGACTATAACCGGGAATGGTTCCCTTTCGAAGAGTGGTGCACTAAACACCCGGATCTAAAAAAAATATTGGTAGCGGGTAATCATGACACACTGCACGAAACTTTGTACCGCCAAGCCGGCCTCGACATACATGAAGAATTTATTGACGGGGCGTTTGAATTCAATCACAAACCTGCTGGATCTGCAGACAAGTTGGTAAATTTCAGGTTTTGCGGCCATATTCATCCCGGAGTGAAGCTTAAAGGAAAAGGAAGACAATCACTCAGGCTGCCATGCTTTTACCGGGAGAAACATCAGATGATCCTGCCGGCTTTTGGTGAGTTTACAGGACTTCATCTTTTAGATACAGATGGTGCGGAATGCATTTATACGATTGCGAATCGTAAAGTTGTCTCACTCAAGGAAAACTAATTATTAATTCATTGTGCCCACTCCGAAAAGTCACACGTTCTAAAAATTAATGGCACAAGCTTAAATAATTTAGACATTAAATCCCTCTCTATTTGATAGAGAGGGATTCAGGGTGAGTCCGGAGGATAAACCTAAATTATTTAAGCTTGTTATCAAGGTCCGTTCTTTATCTGACTTTTCGGAGTGGATTAATTCATTTTAATATTCTGTCATGATCAAACAACTCTTCATTTTACTGACAATTGCTCTATTCTTGCCGGTGACGGTTTGTGGACAGATAAGCGAGCAATATCTCACAGAAATTAACGATGAGCGCCTGCAGGTGAACCGAACTGGTATGAAAGTGCTTGCAAGCTGGGCCGTTGGAAATATTGCTGCAGGAGCCTGGGGCAGGGCAACAAGTACAGGATCTCTTCAATCATTTCACGAAATGAACCTTGCCTGGAATGGTGTAAATCTGGCTATCGCCGGATTCGGATATTTCGGGAGCCGTGATAACCCGGCTCGTATCGGGCTGAGAGAGACTCTTAAGGAGTACCGAAATTTCGAAAATTTGCTCCTTTTCAACGCGGGACTCGACCTGGGGTATATTGCTTTCGGTGCCTATTTGTGGGAACGGGGCATACGTACCGACAGTAGTCGCAGCACCGGGTATGGACAATCCCTGATAATGCAGGGTGGTTTCCTTTTTCTTTTCGATCTTATCCTCTACCGTGCCGTCAGATCAAAGCATAACACTTTATTGAAGCACCTTGATAATATTACAATATCAATGAACACGGTAGGCTACCGGGTCAGATTTTAGCTCGACATTTTCCGTTTAAAACAGTGATGCAGTTTATGAGTCAGGCGCGATTTTTTTGTTCTGACATTTGCGCCGCTCAATCCAAATTTTTTACTGATCTGTTTTGTGGTTGCATCCGGATTTGCAAGCATGTATGTGATTAATTTCCTGTCGTCCGGGTCGAGCTGTTCGAGGCAGCTTTCCAGTATCAGCATTCTCTCTTCTTCAATAAGCGCGTCTACCTGATCAGCCGATTCCACGTGGTGACGGTTTTCATCGGGTTCGGGATCGAAACGGTGCTGAGTTCTTCTGTAATGCAGGTACTGATTTCGGGAAGTTGTAATCAGGTAGCTGAATATATATTTACTCTCCTTGATCTTGTCTTTTCGAATTCGCTCAAAAACATCCAGAAAAGACTGGTGTGCACACTCTTCCGCCTCCTGGGGGGTGGCATTCATCACAACTTTCAGATAATCTACAAGCCGTGGCATAACTTCTTTCAACAGCGCGTTAGCTGTCTCTTCGTCTCCGTCCCGGAGTGCATCAACTAAGTCAGAATAATCAACTCTATACACGGTGAAAGATTTTTAAACGGTTGTCTGCTTACAAAGTAGCAGTGAATACAGGAGTCGGTTTTAATTAAATCATTCAGATGTAAATATCATTCTATAAATAATGATTTTTCGCTTCCAATATTCAAATAAAAATACTAAAATAATACTTGTAGAATAGACAACGAAGTTTATTCAATTACAAAGTAATTTGTAACAAAACCATGATGAAATACTCCTGTTAACAGACAGTATTTCAGTTATACAATATCATCTTTACGATAGAATACTAACGTATACGGCTGACTGATAACCCTTTTTGTAAAGTTGTGTTCTCAAAACCGGAAATTTACATTTTCGGATCCATCTTCAACTCTGCAAGAATTATCTGCCATCACAGATATAATATTGTATAGCCACCACATTTAGGTGTGCACATATCTATAGAAAGTTTAAAATTTTCTAATTATATATTTGCACAATAAAATGGTGCCATCGGTTTATCAATACAATTATCGACCGTAAAAACGAACACTTAAATTAAGTTCTCAAAATTATGAAACGACTCAAATCTGCGACCATCAAAACTCT
>JAWLEH010000038.1:0-10469 GCA_041686215.1 Balneolaceae bacterium
GCGATGTGAACACCCCTCGCGGCTAAAGCCGCACTTCTCTCGAAGGGGAGATCACGAAGGTCCGCATAGCTTTGTCACTGTAAACTAAAATCCGGCCGCTCATTTTTTGAACGCGTAGCGATAAGTTTTTACACCCATCGCATGCGTGTTAAAATGTGCAGACACCACCTGTAAAAATCGGAGGCCGGATAACTGAATAGCCCCAACACATTTATATGAAAGTAATTACACAACCCACACAAATCAACATAGAGCCAGAATCGAACTAAGGTTATAAATTAATCCTTTTGGAACTTAACGACCATAGCGGTTAATACATTAAGAACATAATTTGTGTGATTGCAACTGCCGGATTTGAATTCAGGCATTGTTCATATACCTTCGGTTAATTGAAGTTTACAAAATAGGGTAGTACATCTTCAGTAAGATGTAACTGAACCTATTTACCAGGTATACTTATTCATGTGAGTATAATATATAATATGCACTACGTTTTCATTCTTTACAGCCCGCTGGTTGATCGTTATTACGTTGGAAGAACTTCAGATCTTGAAAAAACTCTGAGGCGTCATAACACCGGGAAAAACAAACATACTAAATCTGGCCTACCGTGGAATCTTGTGTACAGGGAAAGATTTATCGATACTAAAATGGCGAAAGAAAGAGAGAGGCTGATAAAATCTTCAGCAAACCGGGAACAGTTGATCGCCTCTATCAGAAGTGATCGCAACGAGTTAAACCGATGAAAAAAATAAACTTATCATGGTTGATCAAGAACCATGATATGGAGCGTGTACACGAAATCAATGAACACATCAACGTGTACAATTACCTGGAAATGATAGACTTCCAAAAAGCACTCCTTAAAAACGGATCTCAGGAGTTTTAAAAACTACCCACAAGGTAGTCTACTCTGCTCCGGGCAGGTTCCCATCCTATCGATATGCCCAAATCAAATCCAAGATTACCGATCTTGAATTTACTCCGAATTCCGGCACCTAAAACAGTGCGGGTTTCGCTGGCTGTCCTGTCAAGATCTGAGACAGTTTGTGAAAACAGCACCATATAGATATTGGAAAGATAAACAGGCAGCAAAAGTCCGCCATCGTCGGGGTAAACCAGGGGAATAGTATAGCGAGTGTCAAGGATTCCTGTATTTCGGGCGCCCGGAGCTGCAACCGGGTCAAACAGGTTAGAAACCACAGACTGGGTGTTGAATACCGGTGCAGCGGTTTGTGTAAAGCCCTGCAGTGAAATTCTCAGAGATTGGTTCAGTCTCTGAAGCGGAGCCAGGTACACTGTAGCTCCGGCTCTTAGTCCCTTGCGTTGAGAGAAAGTGGATTCTGCGCTTCCATCTGGCAATTGAAGTGTGAAAGGGCTGGAATTTAACCCATACCGAAGTTGTGTAAAAAGCTGAACACCTCTGTTGGGTTGTATATCCCTTGTATGCTGCCTCAGGCCAAGGTTTAGAACTGTGTTTAAACCCGGGCGATAAAGCGGGCGCCCATAAGAAGAAATGGGACTCGCAGCATCATCAAACTCTGTGAACCGGGTTTGAAACACCGAAAATTCCGGTTCAATTAAAAAACTGGAAAAGCGGGTATTTTGCTCAATCCTGTACCGAAAAGGGACGGAAAGTGCAGCTCCCCTGCGTTGAGCTATGGTCTGCAAGACAATCTCATCCCCGTCCTGCCGGTCAATACGAAATGAGCTGAGTGTGGGAGCCAGGAAAAAGTCGAGTTCGAAACCGGGGTATGTACCTGTATATCTGTAGGTTCCGTCAAACCAAAATGAATTCGCAAAATAGGTGGCTTCGAGCGAGTAACTGTTCCGGCTCATCACGTCACCGCTCTCAAGTGATATGCCAAACCTGTCTGCGTCATTTATCTCACTTTCTATAACCGGTACCCAAAATCTTGGTTTTAGCCATCCCATTCCTGTTGAATAAACTTTGTCTGTGACAGAATCTGTATCAAATGATTCTGTTCTGTTTAACAATGGACGACGGAGTGCATTTTCGGTTTTGGGGTCTGGTTTCCAGAGGGATGGCGCCACATCTGATACCAGGAAATCATTCCGGTTCAAGACAGCAGGAAGCTGCTCGTTTCCGAGTTGGTAGATGTAGGCTGCCGATTGGCCATCCGGAGAGTAGGTGCCTTCCATAGCCAGGTATCGGCTGTCGGTTATTTTCTGAACAACGCCTGTTTCCGGGAAATATTCATACAGATTTGTCTGTTCACTGTGATTCGCAGTAAACAACAGCTTTTGTCCGTCTTCACTCCAGTAGGGATCAAAAATGGATGCATCATTAAAAACAATATCCGGAGTGTGAGTAAAGAGTGTGTCCGTTTCTGTGAGATCAGTGAGCCAAATGGCCTGAACGCCCTGTTTTTTTCCAAGCAGAGCAACCTCTCCGGTGCGATCCGGGTGTGGTGCAGCGGATAAAACAGTACTATTTATATCCGCAGGGTGTGTTGAGACGATCGACCCGGTGCTGATATCAATATCAACAAGATTCCGTACTTGTCCATCAGCCCGGGCAGCGAGCAGCCTGTTATTTTCCGCAAACACAGGAGCTACAACGCGCTCCCCTCTTGTCACCCGCCGGTCGGTTCCTGATTCAATTGAATAGATATGTATATCTGAAACCCATTCATTGTCATACGTAGGATCGGCATGAAAACGGGAGTAAACAACGCTCGATTTATCCGGCGACAACGCATAGTTGTGGTCTCCTGTAATACTGACTTCATGGATCATTTCCGTTGTGCCAGTGGAGCGTGTATGCAGGTAAAAACCGGATGGCCGGTTGCAGCTCCGGGCATAAAACAGGATCCGGTCGTCATCAAGCCAGAGTGGCCGGTTCGCCCTTCGACAGGAAGCGTTTAAAGGGACTTTATCAGAGAGCGTTTCAGTGTCCTTTTCCAGGGATTCGATTAACTGTTGATGGGATTGATCCTCTTCCTGCATAAATTCACGATACAGCGTGCGGGGCCACTCGCCTGTTGTTCGGCGTAAAGCGAAACCAAATCCAAGGAATGGCAGCTGGTAGTGTTTTCTGATTGCCTCCCTCATAGCTGTATTACCGTGCTGATTCTGCAGCCAGTTTACAAAACGGTATCCGCCAATGTAGTGCCGGTTAAACGGCGGGGTGTATGTTGATGTGTGGACAAGCTGTCCCATAGACCACGGACTTTCTGCGCCCTGCATGGAGCGAAATTGATGGTTAAAAAAAGGGTAGTTACCGCGCCCAGCGCCCTCCATGGTGTTATGGCTTTCATGTTCAACAGCAATTCCTTCAATAAATCCAAAGGGTGCGGCACCGTGTACAGTTCTTCGAAGATCCGGTGAGAAGAGACCGAGGGGCCTGACGACAGAGGGCGGATTTGCGCTAAAATGGAGAGCATGAACCAACTCGTGGGGCAGAACGGTTTCGAACCAGGTTCCGGAACGAGGGTTAAGCGATTTACCCAAAAATGGAGCAATTTCTATCTCAGACCTGAAATTTATGGGTGACACAAACCCATTTGAGCGGTCGTTTTCAGCGTTCAGAATCACAGGGAACCGTTTGAGTGATCCGCCGACAAGCTGCTGAATATCGTTGTATTCCAGCTCCAGGATAGACAGGGCCTCTGCTGCAAGTGAGTGATATTTCCCGGGATAAATTACACGAAAGTGTTCCGTCTGAAGTTCGCGCCACTCCTGGCCGGGTGAGCGATACTGTGTGGAATAAATTTGTGCCTGAATCTCGCCGGCAGCAAATAAAAAAAGAATAAGAAGGAATGAAGTTTTTTTCATGATGTCGCGGGAATCAATTTACAATCATCCAATAGAGATAAAACAGAGCGAAACCCGATAAAAAGATCATGCCTGCAATTGAAAGATAACGCAACCAGGGTGCCGGTATATATTCGCTTTTTAAATTGGTGTGAAAAATCAGGCGATAGTTCATCCATGCCAGCACCGGTGCAGTAAGAAACGACAGAGTTGTGGCGAGATCGATCATCAGCCGAAAGCGATCCCCCATCACCAACAGAAAAAGGAGAGACATCCCGGTTATACCTACTAACAGAATTCGGTATTGAAAATTGCCGCCTTGTTGATTGTTGCCCGTGAATCCAAACTGCCTCAATAACAAGCTGCACATTCGTGGATATGTGTCGGTAACGGTGAACGTAGTGCTAAACATGGTAGAAAAGGCACAAATCGTAATAAGCAAATAGGCCCAGTTGCCAAGTGTTACCGTGTAGAGATTAATAAGCTGTTGAGAGAAGGCGGCCCCGCTTGTTGCGAACGACTCTCCCGACCCATACATGATCCGGGCACCAAGCAGCAGAAAAGCGATCGCGAAAAGTGCCGCGCCAATGTAGCCGATGTTAAAATCAGTAAGAGATTCGCCGAGTTTTGGGGTATAATTTGTCTGTTTCGAGCGTTCAAGGGTCCATACGGAATGCCAAACCGAGGCGTCGATGGGAATCGGCATCCATCCCATCAGCGCAATTAAAAAGGCTACACCCGTTACACTCCAGACTTCCGGAGCCTGTATCAACGCGGGCTTGCCGGGCACAGGCTGACTAAGCGCCGCTACTACGGCAATAATTGTGGATATAGCCAGAATCGTCATAAAAACTTTTATCACAGAATCGAGAACAGCGTAACTGTTCTTAATAAGCATCAGGATACAAACTCCCAGAATAATAGCACTCCACGCTGTCAGGCTAAGAGAAATCCCGGTCATCTCAGCGGCCAGACTTGCTGTAACAACCGTGACGGCAGCCTGAATTGCAAACATTGTACCCACTGTAAAAATAATGTAGATACCAATTGCCCAGCTTCCCATGGAGTGATACCCTTCGATCATATTCCGGCCCGTTGCTATGGCATAACGCGGGCCAAATTCGAGAAAAGGATATTTAAACAGGTTGGCAAGCAATATCGCCCAGACCAGTGCGTACCCATATTCGGCTCCGGCGCGGGTTGATTGCACAAGGTGAGAAACTCCAATGGCTGCAGCTGCCATTAAGAGGCCCGGACCCAAACTTTTTTTTAATCCGTCGCTCATTTATTTTATAGCATCTTCCGTATTATTCAATTGGAACCATTATAACAAAGTTTTTTTTGTAGTAGTAACTCAATTTACATAACCATAACGCCAAGTTAGACAAGAGGTAAAGCATGGTAAGCGAGAAAACCGTTGATGAAATTATGGAAAAAAACGGGAATCCGTTGATTTCCGTCACAATGCCAACCCACCGCAAAGGGGAGGAGATTAAACAAGATCCTATCCGTTTTAAAAATTTACTGAATTCTGTATCTGATAAACTCATTAATATGGGATTAAAACAGACAGAAATTGATGAGTTTCTGAACCCGGCCAGGGAATTACTTGAAAAGCCAATGTTTTGGTCACACCAGGATCACGGGCTGGTCGTGTATTTAGCAAAAGATCATTTCGACTATTATCAGCTGCCCTATGAAGTTGAGGAGAAAGCTTACGTGAACACCCATTTTCTGATCACCCCTATTCTGCCCATGGTAAGTATGGACGGAACATTCAATGTGCTGGCAATCAGCCGTAAAAATTCGCGGCTTCTTCGCTGCACACGCAACGAAACTGAGGATATAACTCCGCAAAATGTCTCCACTAATGTGGATGACTACCTGGAAGTTACCCAGGAAAAAGAGCTTCAATTCCATACCGGAGCTGATGGCAACCAGGCGATGTTTTTCGGCCACGGTGGCGGTGAGGAAGATCAGAAAGCCGTGCTTGAAGCTTACTTTCGTGAACTTGAAAAAGGTATTACAGGCACTCTTAAAAGGGATGAAAACCCGTTGATACTGGTTGGCCTCGAAGATAATCTGGCATTCTACAAATCGATTAACTCGTATGGACGAACTGTTGAAGATACGCTTGATGCGAACCCGGATGAGTGGAAAGATTCCGATTTGAGAGAACATGGGTGGAAGGTTATACAGAATTACTTCCTGAAAGACATGTATCAATCTCTCGACAATTTTGGTGAACGAACCGGTAAAAAGGTGTCAAATAACCTCAGTGAAGTAATTGAATCTACGGTGATGGGCAAATCCAAAACCATATTTATTACTAAAGGTGAAAATCGCTGGGGACGCTACGACGACGAAACTCACGAGGTTCACCTCACCGATAAACCATCTAACGGAGATGTTGACCTGCTGAACTGGCTGGCTGTAAAAGGCAGAGAAACAGGCAGCAAGGTGTACATTCTGCCGCGCGAGGAGATGCCTATGAAATCGACTGTAGCGGCAGAATATCGCTTTTAACCGGCATAAAAGATTCTGAACCGTGATTTCATTTATAGAGGGGATTTTCCGGGATTGGAAGATTCCCTTTTTTTAATCACCATCCGGTTTAAGAGCCGGGTTTACCCGCACACGTATACGTTAAAACCAGCTCAGAAGATCTTCTCCTGAATCTTTCATATCCACATAATCTTCGAATATCTCGCTAAGAGTGGCGTCTTTTTGAAGTTCCATGCGAGATTTTGCATCAAGATATGCAAGGATTTTACCCTCATTGAGAATTGCGATATCGTCACACAGATTTTCAACCACTTCCAGGATATGGCTTGTTATAAATACCGTCACACCTTTCTCTTTTAATTTCCGAATGGCAGTTTTCATTCGCCCGATTGAAATCACATCCACACTTTCGAAAGGCTCATCTAAGAACAGAAGTTTTGGTTCGGTGAGTACAGCTGTACAAAAGGCCAGTTTCTTTCGGCTCCCGGAAGAGAGCTGCCGGACCTTTACATACAGATACTCTTCAATTTCGAAGTATGAAAACAGTGATTTTATTTTGTCGTTTAGTTCACCTCCCGCAGTGCCATACATCTCGCATACATAGGTGGTGAATTCATAACTTGTAAAATTTTCGAACAGAAGCGGTGGCTGCAATACCGATGTTACTTCTTTTTTGATGGCCAGCTCATTTGCAGCTGTAAGCTCATGGCCGTTAATCACAATCTGCCCATCATCTTTTTCCAGCAGCCCGGTCAGACACCCAATGAAGGTGCTCTTTCCGGCCCCGTTGGGCCCGATTAATCCAAAGATTGAACCTGAAGGAACTTCAAGATTGAGCCCGTCGATAACCGGTTCCCGGTCATATGTTTTTGAAAGATCTGTTACCTGAAGCGCATATTCCATAGCAGGGATGTTGGTTGTTAAAATTCGTTCCACAGCTTCAGCAGAATTTTACTGCGAAAAGCATTGGCCAGCAGCTCAATATTAATCATCAAATAGAGGCAAATGACGCCAATCAGGCTTCCCATAAACCAAAGACGGTAGGTTTGTGCCTGCTCCAGGGGGATGAAAACGGCGTACCCGAGAATAAATATCATTAACGAAATGGTGAATGTTACCTTTTGTGGAACAATAGGATGCTTGTAGCTGAAGGTGCTGTATCTGGCGGTTTGATATTGGTAAAATGAGCTCCACAAAAAAAAGAGCATAAAACATAGAAAGAAAAATGTGTTGGCTATGTAAATACCAAAAACAGTGCCCAGTTGCGGCAGATAAATAATTTCCAGCACGGTAATGACGAAAAACAAGATCACAGGCAGAGTGATAACACCCAGGAAACGCTCCTGTAGCTGCTGTTTAAATGATACGGGAAACTGCAGGTGGAGCAGCATTTCCCTGTGTTCATATCCAAACATATTTGCCATACCCATCGCCAAAAGTGCAACGGGAATCGCCGCAAGCATTGTAAGAACCAAAACCTGGCTGATTACGCCAAAATCCATAAAGAGCAGAATGGGGATGTAGACTACAGGAATGATGAGAATAGCCACGAGCTGGAGTTTGTTGTACGGATGGCTGGCTACATAGTAAAGATATTTGCCCGCATTCGGACCCATCCAGCGTTTCAGAAATAACCAAAGGGCACTTAGTTTTTTATTTATCTTTTTTGCAGACGGATTGAGTAAACCGCTTTTTGTTTGCAGATAGTGGTCGGTAAACACGAGATAAATCAGCCCGCACATCATAGAAAACATGATAACTACTGTGGCCAATGAATAGCTATGGGTTGCTGACTGGAACAGTAGTCCGCCGGGAAGCCAGTACAGCACCGCCATCACCTGGGAAAGCTGTATCGCGAGCGGACCCAGAATGGCTTCCGGATCGCGTGAAATGACGGCAACTGCCAGTATCACACCAAAAAACACAAACAAGCCACTGCCAACAATCATCCTGAAGCGCTCTTCCATTAGTTTTAAAAACCGTTGCTTCACGGAGTAGACCAGGCCGTAATTGAGCAGAACTGCACACACCATAATTGGAATGTTGAGACCCGTATGAACCTGCAAACCAAGAAAAACCAGCCAGGTGAAATTGTAGATCATATTCACCGGGTGGTAGAGGCTCATGAGGTTGAGATGCCACGCAAGGTTACGCGACGGATAGGCAAATGCCAGCAATTTTCGGTTTTCTTCGATATTTACCAGCCGTGTGTTCGTGAATGAAAAATGAATGAGCCAGAAAACATTTGCAAACGTGAGCAAAATGAGGTGATGCATCTCCGGCGTGAGCCACGGCAGATCCATATCGAGCTGTGATGTTGTTGAGTCAAGAAAGACTACAACCACGGCCGTTCCCATGATGTTTATAAACATCCCCACCAGGAAAAGGGTATAGCCTATCAGAAGCGCAGCCTGTAGCCGGCTGAGCCGGTCGAGGAAAAGCTTCCAATTCAGGTAGAGAAGTCGTGGGATCATACAATCGCTGAGGTTAAAACCGATCGGTTAATATCTGAGTATAGAAATCCTGTCAGATTATTATCGGAAAATACCGGCAGGAGTTCAGTGATAATGATGAATCTTAATGCTTTCATTTTAAATGAATTCCATGGTAACAAGAGCTCAGAATCAGTTGTTTGTTACAGGCCCGGCCGAATGACTGGAAATTAATCCTGAAAAAACTGATTCATATGGCAGGCATTGAAAAATACCTGCTTTCACCCAACCAAATTTTTTAGTATTTAAAAAGAGGGGGTTAACAGTGTTAAGTTGAATCCTGTTTACCCGTAATACGTTTTATGACCTGATTAAACAGGCAAATTTACAACACAACTTCCGGGTGTAAGTGCCATGGCAAAACAAGTGAAGAGCAAAGGCAGGGATATTGTTTTTATTGACGGCGGACGGACACCATTCCTGAGGGCCGGAACCGATTTTAAAAAGCTAAGTGCATACGATCTTGGCCGGCGTGCAATTGCCGGACTGGTCAGTAAAACCAAGCTGGATGGGGAGCAGATAGACCGGGTCTTTTTTGGCAACGTTATTCAGGATGTCAATACCAGTAATGTAGCAAGAGAGGCCTCACTGGCTGCGGGCCTGCCTGATCATATTCCGGCCACCACTGTCTCGATGGCGTGCATCAGCTCCAATATGGCCCTAACGATGGCTAAAGACACCATCGAGACGGGGAATGCCCGGGCTGCAATTGTAGGCGGTACCGAGGTTATGAGCGATATCCCGATCAGGTTTCGCAAAAAATTCCGCCAAAAACTGTTGGATACACAGAGATACAAGTCCCCTTCCGACTACCTGAAGTTTTTTAAAAACCTGAAGCCATCGGATCTTCTGCCGGAAATCCCCACTATTGCTGAATTTTCCACCGGGGAGACAATGGGAGAAAGTTGCGATAAGATGGCAGCAAAATATGATATCTCACGTGAAGAGCAGGATGCTTATGCCCTCCGATCGCACCTGAAGGCGGCAGGGGCAGAGGATCAACTTGCCGATGAAATTTTCCCGGTATCACTAAACGGCGGATCTGAAATTGTGAAAGCCGACAACGGAATCCGCGGCGACAGCACTCCGGAAAAACTGGCTAAGCTGAACCCGGCATTCATCAAACCTCACGGAACGGTAACTGCCGGAAATGCCTCCTTTCTTACCGACGGAGCTTCTGCAGGCCTGGTAATGGACCGGGAGTTTGCTTTTGAACATGGATATCAACCCAAAGCAGTTCTGCGAAACTACAGCTATGTTGCTAAACGCCCGGGTGATGAACTGCTGATCGGCCCCGCTTATGCGGTTCCAAAGGTACTGGATCAGATGGATCTGTCACTTACAGATATTGACGTATTTGAGTTTCACGAAGCGTTTGCCGGGCAGATGCTTACAGTTTTGAAAGCCCTGGTCAGTGATAAGTTTGCCAAAGAACGTCTCGGCCGGAAGAAGGCTGTAGGCAAAGTACCCTATGATGCCCTCAACAACCGGGGTGGTTCACTTTCAATCGGCCACCCGTTTGCGGCAACCGGAGTTCGGCTGGTTACCACAGCAGCCAACCGCCTGATTGAAGAAAACGGTAAATATGCCCTGATTGCCGCCTGCGCCGCCGGAGGACAGGGCCACGCAATGGTCATTGAAAGGTTTGAGGAGTAGATATGAGGTAAATCTCCCCTCCATCGGAGATTGCGCTGA
>JAWLEH010000038.1:10569-27702 GCA_041686215.1 Balneolaceae bacterium
GCCGCCTGCGCCGCCGGAGGACAGGGCCACGCAATGGTCATTGAAAGGTTTGAGGAGTAGATATGAGGTAAATCTCCCCTCCATCGGAGATTGCGCTGAACGCGCAAGATTGTCTCCCCTCGATAGGGAGATCTAATTAACCAAATTCTAAATAACACGTAATCCCATGGCAAAGAAAAAAGAGATTCTCCAAATAGAGATTATTGAGAATATTGCAATGGTCACGCTGGACACGCCCGGTGAAAAGGTGAACAAGCTTGATGAGCAGCTCATTGAAGAATTTTCATCATTCCTGGATAAGCTGGAAGGTGATAATAACCTTGCCGGGGCGGTACTGCTGAGCGGTAAAGAGAATAACTTTATTGCCGGCGCGGATATTGAAATGTTTAAAACACGGGAAACGGCAGAAGAACTGGCCGGCCTGAGCTGGACAGGCCATGAAATCCTGCTGCGGGTGGAGCAGTGCCCAAAACCGATTGTGACAGGCATCCACGGAACCTGTATGGGCGGCGGCACGGAACTTGCCCTGGCCAGCCACTACCGGATTGTTTCTGATCACTCCGATACGAAAATTGGTCTGCCGGAAGTAAAACTGGGCTTGCTGCCGGGAATGGGAGGCACACAGCGCCTGCCCCGGCTGATCGGTATTCAGCAGTCACTGCCCTATCTTCTCACCGGAAAGAACATGTATCCACGCCAGGCAAGGAAAACCGGGTTTGCCAACGAGGTGGTGCACCAGCATGCTCTGAAGGATGCCGGAATAAATGCCGTTCATGAACTGAGTAACAAGAAAGCCCCGCATCCTGATAAACGCTCACTGGCAGAAAAAGTAATTGAAAGCAACCCGTTGACCCGTAAAATCATCTTTTCCCAGGCACGTAAACAGACGATGGGGCAGACCAAAGGAAACTATCCCGCGCCGTTCAAAATTATCGAAGCTGTGGAATATGGGTATAAGCATGGATTCCAAAAAGGGATCCGGCATGAATCGAAGCTGTTTGGGGAACTTGCCGTAACGCCTGAATCCCGTGCGCTGGTGCAGCTCTTTTTTGCCATGAACCAGGCCAAAAAGAATCCGCTGGAGAAGAAAAAGAGAGATATTTCGAATATCGGTGTGCTTGGTGCAGGGCTGATGGGATCGGGCATTACGCAGGTTAGTATTGAAGATGGCATGCATGTGTGGCTGAAAGATCAGTCGCTCGAAAATGCGGTACAGGGTGAAGCTGAAATTGAAAAAAATCTCCGGGAAAAGGTCGATAAACGAATCCTATCCTCATTTGAGAAGGATGAGAAACTCAGCCGCATCCATCCAACCACAAGCTACAGTAATTTTGAGCAGATCGGCCTGGTGATTGAGGCGGTTTTCGAGGACCTGGAGCTAAAGCAAAATATTGTGCAGGAGGTTGAAGAAAATTCGTCGAAGCATACCCTGTTTGCTTCCAACACCTCATCACTGCCCATCAGCGATATTGCAGCAAAAGCCAGCCGGCCGGAGAACATTCTTGGCATGCACTACTTTTCGCCCGTTCAAAAGATGCCGCTGCTGGAGATTATCAAAACAGAAAAAACAGCTGATTGGGCCGTTGCCACAGCGTACAACGTGGGGCTTCGGCAGGGAAAAACCGTGATCGTGGTGAATGACGGCCCGGGGTTCTACACTACACGAATCCTGGCTGCATATATCAACGAAGCGCTCCTGTTGCTTGAGGAAGGTGCATCTATTGAATCACTTGACAGGGCGATGAAGACGTTTGGGTTCCCTGTCGGTCCGGTTGCTCTTTTGGATGAAGTTGGCATTGATGTGGGGGCGCATGTGGCCGGTGTACTGAGCGATACATTTGAAGAACGGGGCGCCAAAACCAGTAAAAAAGCTGCTGAACTGGCTGAAGAAGGCTTTAAGGGACGGAAAAATAAAAGAGGATTCTACTTATACGATGAGGGAAAAAAGAAAGAAATAAACGGAAAAATCTATGACTATTTCGGCGGCTCACCCCGAAAGACTTTTGAGGATGTTGAGGTTCAGCAGCGGCTCTCACTGGTTATGGTCAACGAGGCGGTTCACTGTCTTGCGGATGAAATCCTCGAGAGTGCAGCTGACGGCGACCTCGGCGCAATTCTTGGTCTTGGCTTCCCGCCGTTTCTGGGTGGACCGTTCCGCTACATCGACCGGGAAGGAGCTTCCGCGATCGTTGAACGCATGGAGATTCTGCAGCGCGAGCTGGGTGATCGGTTTAAACCGGCCGGTTTGTTACAAGAAATTGCAGAAACCGGTTCAAAATTCTACGATAATGATTGATGGTTTTTCGCTCCCCGGCGTTCAGGCGCCTCCTGCCTGATCCTGTTCGTGCTCCTTGTTATTTACGTGTTCTATAAAAGCGGCCTGGTTCGGGTCGTCGTTGTAGCCGGTATAAAATTATCCTATCTTACGGAGCTATATAAATACCTAACATAAACTTTTTCTTTTTATGACTTTTATGAACTTGTTTTTCATGATGGGATCTCCCGATGGCGGAGGCGATGGTGCACTTATAAATCTGCTGTTCCTCGGTGCCCTGTTTTTTGTTTTTTACTTTTTCATTATTCGCCCGCAAAGCAAGCGGCAAAAAGAGATTCAAAAAAAGGTTGAAGAAATGAAAAAAGGTGACAAGGTTGTTACCGGCGGCGGGCTTATCGGTGTTGTGAACACCATTGATGAAGATACAGTGTTGTTGGAAATTGACAGCGGAGTGAAAGCTCGTTTTCAAAAAGGGTCTATAACGGATGTTAATCCCGGAAAAACCAAGTAAATATATATGACCGTACCTTACCGGAACGATCTTTGCACGATGCTTGATTGTTCGAAGGAGGGCATTGCAAAAATCCCTGGTAATAGTCATCCCGTTGGGGAAAATGTTTCTTCAACTAAGAATGACATAAATAACCATCAAAGGTCACCAGGCACTTTTATTTGTTTCGTGCACAATGAAACATATTGTCAGTTGTAAAACCAATTTCACAGCAGCATGACTAAATCTCCATTTCATCCTATACCAGAGGCGATTGAGGAAATCCGCAAAGGAAACATGATCATTGTGGTAGATGATGAAGACCGTGAGAATGAGGGAGATTTTTTGATGGCGGCCGATAAAGTGACGCCTGAAGCGGTAAATATTATGGTGAAACACGGGCGCGGCCTGGTATGTGTTCCCATAACAAAAAACCGTGCTCATGAGCTGGAGCTGGATTACATGGTGTCGGAGGGAGCAGATCCTGATGAAGCAGCTTTTACAATATCAGTGGATCACAAAACGCTCACCACAACAGGAATCTCTGCTCCCGATCGTGCCAATACCATAAAAGAACTCATCAACCCGGAGGCCTCTCCCAGAGACTTCCGGCGTCCCGGACATATCTTTCCGCTGATTGGTGTTGACGGCGGGGTGCTGCGCCGTGCAGGGCATACCGAAGCGGCGATTGATCTTGCAAGGCTTGCAGGCTGTGAACCGGCCGGCATTATCTGCGAGATCATGCACGATGACGGTGGAATGGCGCGTCTTCCCGAATTGATTGAACTCTCGGAGAAGTTTGATATGAAACTGGTGACGATCAAGGATTTGATCGCCTATCGTATGAAGCACGAGTCTCTTGTAAAAAATGTTATGAACGTAGAAATGCCTACGATTTATGGGGATTTTATGCTGCATGTGTTCGAAGAAACACTAACCGGGGAGTACCACCTTGCATTTGCAAAAGGAAAATGGACTGAAAATGACCCTGTGCTGGTACGGGTTCACTCGGCTAATCCTCTGGCTGATATCTTCGGAAGCAAACGGAGTGATAAAACCGCTGTTCTTCACCAGAGTTTACGACTCGTGGATGAATCCAACCGGGGAGTTTTACTCTACATGGACCAGATGAGCAATGAGTATTCAATCATCGACCAAATTACAGCGATGAAACTGCAGGAAGAGGGACTCAGCAAGAAAGAGATTAAAACGAAACTGGGTAAAAAGATGGACTCGAGAGATTACGGTGTTGGAGCCCAGATTCTGCACGCCCTGGGAGTCAGGAAATTACGGCTGCTCACCAACAATCCGGTCAAACGTGTTGGATTGAACAGTTTTGGTCTGGAGATGGTAGAAGAAGTGCCAATTCCACTCGATCATATCGACACAGAACACCCTAAAGAAAAACTGGACAAGCCTCAAACTAAAGAGGGGTTTTTGAAGAGGCTAATGCTGGAGTAACCGCACTGAAATCACCTCAATAATTGAGGGTTTCAGAAATACAGAACACTTTTTAAATAATGCTGGGTAATTCTCCCGGACTAATGGAGCACTTGTTGGGTAGATCTTCTAATCTCATAACCTGGGCTCGATTAATAAAGTGATTTTATGGAGTTATAAAAGTGATGCGGCTTAAAATGAGCGTCATTTTTCATGAAAGTCATCCATTTCGTCATCCCGGCCCCCGATCCGGGATGAAGCTCTTTTCTGACAGCCCCAAACAGGGTGAATAGGAACAAAGCCATCATGAGTGCAAGAATACAATCGAATGACATATAGCCTTTCAAATTCAAAACTCTCGCTTTCTGTTCAAAAAACGGGGGTTGAGCTTTGCTCTGTACAGTCACAACAAACCGGAACGGAGTATATTTGGCAGGCCGACCCTGATATATGGGGAAGTCATGCGCCGGTGCTGTTTCCGATTATCGGCGCGCTGAAAGATGGAACCTATTTTTATGAAGGGGAGACCTACAGCCTACCCAAACATGGGTTGATCCGCCATTCCAACAAGGCCCGGTTAACTCATCAAACCGAAAACAGCCTGTTGTTTACACGAACCTGGGATAGTGATTCTCTGAAACAGTACCCTTTTAAATTTGAGTTCCAAACACGCTATTCGCTATCGGATTCAACCGTCTCCGTGGATCATACCGTTATCAATCACGGTAACGGCTCGATGTACTTTTCGCTTGGGGGGCATCCCGCTTTCAACTGTCCATTACATGAGAATGAATCATATTCCGATTATGCTCTTGAGTTTGAGCAAGTTGAGACGGCCCCAGCTTTTCTCCTTAATTCAGACGGCCTGGTAACCGACAAGAAGAGGCCCACTCTGAACAACACCAGTACTTTGTCGCTCCGTAAACATCTCTTTGATGATGACGCTCTGATATTCAGAAATTTGCGATCGCGAGCTGTGAACCTGGCCAGTAGGAAGTCCGGCGATATTCTCACCATCAACTACATCGGGTTTCCCTACCTTGGTGTGTGGGCAAAACCCGGCGCAGCGTTTGTTTGTATTGAACCGTGGCAGGGCATTGCTGATACGACTGATACTACCCAGGATATCTCGCAGAAAGAAGGAATGATGTGCCTGAAGAGTGAAGAAGTTCATAGAGCGAGCTATTCAATAGAATTCAATACTCTGGTGTAGCCGGTGATTACTTTCACTCATATATATGGTTTTGAAGTAAAAGTACACCTTATGCAGCGCCCAGTACGACTTCGGTAAAAGTGCAGATGCCATCAACTCAATTTCTGATCTGGTAATATTTAACCTTTCAGCTTCTGTACTCCAAGCGGACACAACCTCTTACATTTCATCTATGATCTCGAATGCCTTCGAGTCAGACAGCCTGAACAGCGGAGCTACGCTTCGCGCAATGTCCGTATCCAGGCGGTTATCGTTTTCATCAATATTCAGGTTTAAACCGTACCCTTTTGGATTTGGATTGATATCGTAAGCCGGGCTAAAGGTTATTCCGTTTTTCTCAAGTAAAATGCCATGGTTACGCAGGTGGTCATCTGTGTTTGAAACCAAAATGTTAAAGACAATTCGTCTCCAAAGCTACTCTGTATCATCCCCAACATTTGCCCCCCTGGTGATAAGCAGTTCAAGTAGCTCAAGGTAACTGACACCCATTCCCGCATCTGCAGCTTCGGTATAGCCAAGAAGCGTCATAGCTGAAAAAAAGTGATTACGACCGCCATTTTCATCCTGGTCAAATCGCTTGGTTAAAAACGCGGTTTGATCTGAATAAAACGTATCGGCTTTTGATTCAGCCATCTTGATTCTACATTTAAGTGCAAGTGTATAAACAAGAAATTCCCACGCTCCGATATCAACCTCATCGTTTTTGCTGGGGAACTTTGCTATCCAGAGGTGCCCACTATCTGACATAACACTTACTTTGGGCCTTGCTCCACCTAATGAAGATCCCAGAGCGATTAATAATGAGAGTCTTTTTAAATACACTTTATCATCTCACCTTTCGGGGTTCAAAAATGGGAGGATAAAATTATCATAAGTGGTTGTTATTTAGGGATAAAAAAAATAAGTCCGCTTAATTGCGTATGTTAAATGGTGTCTAAATCATTAACAAACAATTAGTTAGGTCTTATTCTAATGGACTCAAATATAGGCAATTCTCCCTTTATAAACAGCACTTGGTTATCCGCATGGACAACCAAATAATGTAGCGCTACTGTTCTCTACCAGGCTGGCATCCATAAACGTTCCGGCCATTCTGCCTACCGGCTACTTCAGCTCCAATTTACATATTAAGAATCGAATTCAGGTTCATAGGTAGTCACTTAAACCAAATAAGTAAATCTTTATTTTATTTGCAGGCTATGAGATCAATCAGGATATTGATGCAGTTTCAGCCTGAATCCCTGAAAGATGGGAGATATCTGATCTTTTAAATAAGAAAATTATGTTCTCTCTAAAAAATAAAACAGCTGTAGTCACAGGCGGTGCAAAAGGAATCGGAAAAAGCATTGCACGTGTTTTTGCACTTCAAGGCGCAGATGTTCATATCGTAGATCGTGAAGAAAAAGAATCGGTTGAAACTGTCCGCGAGATTACTGGTGAAGGCGGCAGCGCCCGGTTCCATCTGGCGGACGTGGTAAATCAGAATGAGTTAACAGATCTGTTTCGCCATATCTATGATGAAAAACAACGGTTGAATATTTTGGTCAATAACGCAGGTATTTCTGCGATCGGCAAACTTGAAAATACCACAGAAGACGATTTTGACCGCGTCTATTCGGTAAATGTAAAAGGCGTATATAACTGCGCGTTTGCGGCCATCGAAAAAATGAAACAGACAGGTGGAGGAGTTATTCTTAATATGGCTTCGGTCGTTTCGGTGATGGGAATTCCCGAGCGTTTCGCATACTCCACAAGTAAAGGCGCCGTGCTTTCCATGACGTATTCAATTGCCAGGGATTATCTTGATGATAACGTACGATGCAATGCTATTTCTCCGGCACGGGTTCATACACCTTTTGTTGATGGATACCTGGAACAGCATTACCCCGGAAAAGAGAAAGAAATGTTTGAAGAGCTTTCAAAAACACAGCCGATCGGCCGGATGGGTAAACCTGATGAAATTGCTGCCATGGCTTTATATCTTTGTTCGGATGAGGCCGGCTTTATTACAGGCTCGAATTTCCCGATTGATGGTGGGTTTACCACGTTAAAGGTATGATGAGATTCTTTACCTCTCGCCGTTCCGGACAGAAATCGGATCTTTAAAATAGTAATCAACAAATGGACTTCTATGAAACTAATACGATTTGGTGCTCAAGGTAAAGAAAAGCCCGGAGTTATCTTGTCCAATGGCACAAAAATTGCCGTATCAGATGCATTCGATGATTTTGATACGGAATTTTTTGCTTCCGGCGGCCTGGATAAACTTAAAAAATGGATTGATGAAAATGCTGATTCTGCACCGCAAGTCAGCGATGATCTGAGATTAGGGGCTCCGGTTGCGCAATCTGGTAAAATCGTCTGTATTGGTCTGAATTACGAAGATCATGCCAAAGAAGGTGGGATGGAAATTCCCGGGGAGCCTATACTTTTTTTCAAGGCAACTTCTGCAATTACCGGACCGAATGATGATATGGTCATCCCTAAAAACAGCAGTAAGTGCGATTGGGAAGTGGAACTGGCTGTGGTAATCGGGAAAAAGGCCAGTTACGTTAGTGAAGACGAAGCCATGGAGTTTGTTGCGGGCTACTGTGTTCATAATGATTACAGTGAACGGGAATTTCAGCTGGAACGGGGCGGCCAGTGGGTGAAAGGAAAAAGCTGTGATACGTTTGCCCCGATAGGTCCATTCCTTGCCACAAAAGATGAAATTGAAGATGTGAATAACCTGCGGTTATGGTTGAAGGTGAATGGCGAAATAAAGCAGGACGGCACTACAGCCGATTTTATTTTCGACCTGCCGCATTTGGTCAGCTATGTCTCCAATTTTATGACACTCCATCCCGGTGATATTATTTCCACAGGAACCCCGGCAGGTGTAGGCCTTGGCTTTTCACCGCCACAATTTTTGCAGCCGGGTGATGTAGTACAGCTTGGCATTGACGGCCTGGGAGAATCAAAGCAGAAGGTGCGTGCATTTGATGTGTAGAGTACAATAAGAAAAATAGTAGGCCATGTCTTTCACAAAAAAAACAGTAGTTGTAACAGGAGGTGCAAAAGGCATTGGAGAGGGGTGTGTAAGAGTGTTTCACCGGGAAAGTGCCAACGTAGTTATTTTTGACAAGGATACTAAACGTGCAAGTAAGCTTCAGGAGGAATTGGGTGAGAGAGTTTATGTTGTCGAATGTGATGTTTCAAAAGAGTCAGAAGTAAAGCGGGCCATAATGCAGACCAAAGACAAATTCGGAGAAATTGATGTGCTTATAAATAATGCAGGTATTCTGAAATATGCATCAGTTACGGAATCATCAGCGGAGGATTGGGATTCTATTCTGAATATAAATGTAAAAGGTGCATTTTTATGTGCCAAACATGCCATCCCCAGCATGCAGAAAAAAGGTGGCGGTATTGTGATCAATATCTCAAGTGCCCAGGCATTTATGGTTCAGAAAAAAGTAGCGGCATATGCAACATCCAAATCGGCGTTGCTTGGACTCACCCGAAGCATTGCTGTAGATTATGCGCCAAATATCCGTAGTGTGGCTTTATGCCCAGGCGGTATTGATACACCGTTAAACCGGGAAGCTTTCCAAAATTCACCCGATCCGGAAAAAACAAGGCAGGCAACCATCGATATACATCTGGTGAAGCGTATGGGTACATCTGAGGAAATCGGTGAAATGGCTGCATTTGCGGCAAGTGAGAAAGGATCATTTTTAAACGGTCACCCAATCAGGATTGATGGAGGTATTGGTACAAAAATCGGTGGTTCAGGAGCAGGATAATTAATCAAATGGGTTGTGGCATAATGAATATTCCATCCATTCAAGCTGATATTGAACTAAAAACCAATGCTATATTGGGTGAAGGCCCGGTGTGGGATACAGATGAAAATAAACTGTATTGGGTAGATGTAGTGTCCGGCAGATTGTTTAAATACAATCCGATAACAGGAATCAATGATACATATGAAATCGGGGAACACATTGGAGCGGCTGTGCTTCGGGAAAAAGGCGGTTTGTTACTCGCGATGAAGACAGGGTTTGCTTTTTTTGATCCGGATAGTGGGAAAATCAGTAAGATAGCCGATCCCGAATCTCACCTGCCCGGTAACCGGTTTAACGATGGTAAATGTGATCCCGCAGGAAGATTTTGGACGGGGACAATGTCGTACAAGCTTGAAGCAGGCAAAGGCTCGCTCTATTGCCTGCACCCGAACCTGACAATTGAACAAAAACTGACTGCAATCACCATATCAAACGGGCTGGCCTGGAATGAAGCAGAAAATACATTTTATTTCATCGATACTCTCACGTATCAAATAGCTGCATTTGATTATGAACCTGAAACGGGAAGTATTCAGAATCGAAAAATCATCAAAAAAATTAATAAAAATGAAGGCTTGCCTGATGGTATGACAATTGATGAGGAAGGATGTTTATGGGTGGCTCTATATAAGGGGGGGAGAGTGATAAGGGTAAACCCTGAAAATGGAGAAACGGTTTTTCAGATTCATCTGCCGGTTCCAAAGCCAACTTCGTGCACATTTGGCGGAACCACACTGGATGAACTATTCATTACCACGGCCCGGGAATATATGACTGATGAAGAGATCGCTGAGTCTCCACAATCGGGCTCCCTTTTTAAAGTAAAGCTTCCACTAAAAGGTAAACCACCCAATCGCTTTGCCGGGTGATGATAGAAGTCAATGAGAGTTCCGTACCACTGTACTTCCCGATTTTCCGCGAAGAAAATCAACATCTGCCCCTAAATCTGCCTGCTGCACATGATTTTGATACAGGTGCCAGTATCCGCGTTCTATATGCATGGGCTGGGATTCCCAGTTTTTCTTACTGTTATTCAATTCCTCATCCGTAACATGTAGGGTGATTGTGCGATTGGGACCATTCAGTTGGATGAGATCTCCATTTTGCACCAGTGCCAACACCCCAGATCATACAGGTAACCATTAACAAAGAGAGGGTTACCATGTATTCAGATCAGCAAATTCAGATAGCAATAGAAATATACATTCATGAAGAGGTACCATCAGAGGCTGAAGATCAGCTCTGGGTTGAGTTTCTTAGGGAACCTAAATGGTTTAGATATTTTCAAACACTACTTCACGTAAACGTATTGATTGATCTTGATAAGCCAAAAATTTAAACTTTAGGAAAAGAAGCCTTGAAAAGTTCTTATCGCGCTAAATATGGTAAGTACAGGTATTATGAAAGTCATAACTGTAATCGCCCATGTAAGTCTATTCATGGCTATGTATACTTGTTTATAGAGTTTCATAAGAGGACTCCTATGGATTTAGTTAAAGTTAAACGGACTTTAAAACTAACAAATTCAGGGTGTCCTTTTTTTTATAATACCTTTGGGGCGATGTGAACACCCCTTGCGGCTAAAGCCGCACTCCCTCGAAGGGGAGATCACGAAGGTCCGGATCGCTTCGTCCTTGTAAATTATATTCGGCCGCTCATTTTTTGAACGCGTAGCGATAAGTTTTTACACCCATCGCATGCGTGTTAAAATGAGCAGACACCACCTACACAAATCGGAGGCCGGAGAGATGAAAAGCCCCAACACATTTATATGCAATTAATTACACAACCCACACAAATCAACATAGCCAGAAGTAATTTTTTGAAGGGCAAAAATATTCTATTGCAGTATTTTCAAAGTTGAACTGTCTGGGTTTTATTTATCTACCGGCCGCATTTTGAAAAGTAAAACATTGCCCCATAATAATTTACGGAAACGGATTGCACGCTTGTAGTGTGCTGAAGATTAGTCCAACTGAACAATGAACTAAAAATCTGGAGCATAAAAGAGAAATCAAGGAAAGAACTGGAAGAACGAGTCATTAAACTTGAAAGGCTTATCGCTAAAAAGGGAATTGGTTCCGATTACCTTGAGAAATCGGAACGCGTACAGCGCGATTTGAACCTTGCACTTTTTGTTGGTACCACCGCAATTGTAGCAGGACTCACAATCTGGTCAATCTACCACTTTAGTGATGAGTGATCTCTGACCTTATGTACGAATGATAATTTGACTGTCCAGGTACTGATCTAATCACGCTGTCAAATTAATACCTGAAAAACCCGGTTCCCCGGAAGGCTCCGGGTTTTTTATGTCCATATTCTCTTCTGATTAAGAGTTTACGGTAATGAAATTGCAATGATTGACTTCTTGTCTTTGTGTATTGCCAACTAATTCATTAATCGTACAACGGGTAAAAAAATTTATAAATCCTATAATTATCGGCTTAAATAAATAAAACATAAGTTTTAAAAAATGTGATGCATAATTATAAAATTATGCGCTTAGCTAAATGTGGAAAACCATTAATTGAAATATGTAAATAAATCATATATATCATGCAGCAAGCGCTACGGATAAATAAAAAAGTAGAGTTCGAAGTGAAAAGATCGGCCAGGAGTTCAAAGAAGCTGTTATCCAGTCTGTTTGTAGCAATTCTTTGTGCAGTACTTATAATCATTACTGGTTCACATGCGGTTGCACAGTCTGGTGAACAGGAACCATTCATTACCATTTGGCAAACCGATAATGAGGGCGAGACGGAGGATGACCAAATTTCTATACCCATTGAAGGAAGCGGTTATGACATAACTATAGAATGGGGAGATGGGAATCAGACAGAGTGGAAAGACGGGGATTCCACTGCGGATCTCATCCATACCTATTCCTCTCCGGGAACCTACACGGTGTATATTTTTGGGGATTTTCCAAGAATCTATTTCAATGGTGAAGGAGATAAAGATAAAATCCTGAGTGTGGAACAGTGGGGTGATATCGAATGGGAAACAATGGATAGAGCCTTTATGGGAGCATCAAACCTACAGATCACAGCCACGGATGCGCCGGACCTCTCAGGCGTAACTTCTATGGCTCGTATGTTTCGCGATGCGACTTCGCTGAACAGCGACTTGAATCACTGGGATGTTTCAACGATTACATCTATGATACACCTGTTTTTCAATGCTCAATCTTTTAATGGAGATATTGGGAGCTGGGATACCGGAAACGTTCTAAGTATGTCGTGGATGTTCAATAGAGCAGAGGCTTTTAATCAAGATATCAGTACGTGGAATACATCTTCTGTGAACAGTATGCGGGAAATGTTTCTGTTTGCCAGTTCATTTGATCAGGATATTAGCAGCTGGGATGTTGGAAATGTTACAGACATGACGAGAATGTTTTATGTTGCCAGTCAATTTAGCCAAGACATCAGTGAATGGAATACCTCAAATGTAAACAGAATGTCAGGCATGTTTCAGGATGCAGAGTCATTTGACCATGATTTATCGAATTGGGATGTTGGTAGTGTCGGGGAAATGAACAGAATGTTTAGCAGCGCAGGCTTATCTCCAGGTAATTACGACAATACGTTAATTGGATGGGCGGAGCAGGATCTACAAGTTGATGTTGTATTAGGTACTATCGGAATGGAATATTGTGGAGCTATTGCGGCGCGTCAAACACTAATTGACAAGTTTAACTGGTCCGTTGAGGGTGACTCCGTTGTTCCGGCCTGTGAAGGGGCATTTGTTACAAGATGGCACACTTTGGCAGACGGTGATGAGATCACGATTCCGACTGAGGGCGGCGGTTACAGCTACTCTGTCTACTGGGGAGATGGCACAGAAACCGTATCTGCGACCGGTAATGTCTCCCACACCTACAATAAAGAAGGAACATATTCAGTTGCCATCAAAGGAGATTTTCCCCGAATCTATTTTAATGATGAAGGAGATAAGGAGAAAATTACAGATGTGGTGCAATGGGGTGATATTAGCTGGGAGAGTATGGAATGGGCATTTTATGGTACGTCTAATCTGGATATTAAGGCCACAGATACACCCGATTTAGGTAGCGTATCGAGCCTGCAGGGAATGTTCAGCGGCTCTGGTGTTACAGGAACAACCGGCAATTGGGCCTGGGAAACAGGAACTATTACGAATTTGCGCCATCTTTTTTACCTGGCAAATGATTTTAATGGTGATATATCCGGATGGAATACCTCGCTTGTTACAAACATGCAGCAGCTGTTTTGGGGAGCTTCTGCGTTCAACCAGGATATTGGCGGATGGGATTTATCAAACGTGGAAGTTATCAGCGGAATGTTTGGCTATGCGGTAGCATTTAATCAGGATATTGGAGACTGGAACATAACCAAAGTGGATAATTTTAATCAGATGTTTAGCAGAGCCAGCTCTTTTAATCAAAATCTGAGTAACTGGGATGTTTCTAATGCTTCCAACTTTACCATTATGTTCATGGGAGCAACCAACTTCAATGGAGATGTATCTAACTGGGATGTATCCGGAGCTACAAATTTTAACAGCATGTTCCGGGATGCTGAATCATTTAACCAGGATTTAAGCGCATGGGATGTGTCCAATGCCACTCAAATGAACGCAATGTTTGAAAACGCAACTTCATTTGATCAAAATTTAGGCGCATGGAATATTGTCAGCGTAACATCTCTGAACTTTGAATCGGCAGGGTTTCTGGATAATTCTGGCTTATCAATCAAAAATTATGACAGCACTCTCACACAATGGGCAGAATTGCAGCTTCAGCCGGATGTTGAGATGGGAGCGGAAGGTCTGTTTTACTGCGATGGATCGGATGCCCGCAGCCATATCATAAATGAGTTTAGCTGGACCATCACAGGCGACCGTAACTGCTTTGAAGGGGAACCTTTTGTTACCATTTGGCAGACAGATCTTGATGGCGATTCGGATGATAATCAAATCATTATTCCCACTGCTGATACCGATAACGAGTACAGCTACAGCCTTTACTGGGAGCGTGTGGATGACTCCTCCATTAACGGCACAATGAACGAAATCAACGGTGAACAGACGGTTACGTTTCCGGAAGCAGGAACATTCCGGGTGGAAATAACGGGTAATTTTCCGCAAATATTTTTTAACAATACGGGCGACAAAGATAAAATTCTTGAGGTTGAACAGTGGGGCGATATACAATGGAAAAGCATGGCACAGGCGTTTAGCGGCACCGGAAACCTGGAGATAACCGCTGAAGATTTACCGGACCTGAGCCGGGTGAATACACTTGAGCATATGTTCAGGGGTTCAGCCATTACGGGCACAGTCGGAAACTGGGACTGGGATGTGAGTGCGATTACAAATTTCAGCTACCTGTTTAGCGGTGCCAGCGATTTTAATGGAGATATTAGCGGATGGGTAACTTCTTCGGCTACCCGGATGGACAGGCTTTTTGAATTTAACAGGATTTTTAACCAGAATATTTCAGGCTGGGATGTATCATCCGTAACCAGTATGGTGCGTATGTTTACAGGGGCAAGAGTTTTCAACCAGAATTTAAATAGCTGGGACGTGTCACGGGTAACGAATTTTACCGGCATGTTTCAGGCAGCATACCAGTTTAACCAGGATTTAAATGACTGGGATCTATCCTCTGCAAACTGGCTCCAGTCAATGTTTGCTTTTGCTGAAAGTTTCAACGGAGATATTACCGGGTGGGATGTATCCGGCGTCGGAAGGTTTAATACAATGTTCAGGGAGGCGGTCTCATTCAACCGGGATATCAGTGGCTGGGATGTTTCCGGTGCTTACAGAATGTTTGGTATGTTTGAGGGGGCTGTGTCATTTGATCAAAATCTTGGAAACTGGAATGTTGAAAATGTACGAGAGTTTGGGCATGAAACGTACGGATTTCTGAACAGGTCGGGCCTCTCAAGAGAAAATTACGATGCGCTGCTCGAAGGCTGGTCGCAGCTGAACTTATGGGACAGTCAAACCATCGGTGCGGAAGGAGTGCTATACTGCGATGGAACCGAAGCACGACAGAGCATCATCGACGATTTTGGCTGGACGTTCACCGGTGACAGTGAGCAGTGTGGTCTGATTCTCGCTGCACCTGTGCTTACAAGCCCGGAAAATGAAGCGGTAGAACTGCCTCTTACTCCAACTCTTGAGTGGGAAGCAGTCAGCGATGCAGAAAGCTACACTGTACAGTGGTCTGAAAGTGATATATTCGATATAGACACAGAAGAAAAGCAGATTGATTTTGATTCTAAAACAGAAATCTCCGGGCTGGATGAGCAGACCGACTATTACTGGAGGGTAAAAGCTGTTACGGCAGATACAGAAAGTGAATGGTCAGAAACGTGGCAGTTCACCACTATGATGACAACCTCAACAGATCCGGATGAAAATGCGCCGAAAGAGTTTGAACTGGCGCAGAACTA
Organism: Balneolaceae bacterium; assembly: GCA_041686215.1. Taxonomy (GTDB): domain Bacteria; phylum Bacteroidota; class Rhodothermia; order Balneolales; family Balneolaceae; genus SW132. The sequence continues at coordinate 26,258 of JAWLEH010000038.1, forward strand.
TCCTAATCCATTCAATCCGTCCACACAGATCCGCTTCGCTATGCCGGAGCACGGGCATGTCACGCTAAAGATTTACAATACTCTGGGACGCCAAGTTGCAACCGTAATAAATGAGACCAAAAATGCGGGCTGGCATGAGGTGAATTTTGATGCATCGAACATGTCGAGTGGAATCTACTTTTATCGCCTGCAGGCAGAGTCGTTTACGGAGACGCGACAGATGATGTTGATTAAATAGAGCGCAGGGCACCAGCAGAGTAAAGCGATTATGATATGAGGGCCCGGGTCGAGAATCCGGGCTTTTTTTTCGCCAGACTAAATTGCTCTATGAACATAAAAAAACTGATATTACTGCTGGTACCAGGGCTAAACACACTACGTGAGGCGCCCTGAGATTTGCGTGTTCAGGATACCTTCCTTGTGAGCCCTTAACATCAATAAACCCAATCACTAATCACAGAAAAGTGCCTTTACGGCAGCTGAATCAGCTTGTCTGATGAAGTCACGCAGTCAGGATTTTCCATGGAATCGATACGCTTCATTATTGTCGATTACATTGATTTGTTGGGGTGTGATGAATTAAGCTGCGGCTTCCTTACTTCATATATCACTTAACCTGAAATTATTCATAAATCCATCAGTTAAGGTGATTTTTAAGTTTCCTTATTGATTTGGTTTTTTTAGCGTGGCTTACGTGCTGAACCAGCTTAAACAGAAGCAAATTGAAGTCGATTATTGATGCATTTTCCCCGAATCTGGTTCCCATTAACCCAATATATTACCTGCCGGATATACCTCTGCCACGAGGCAGATAGCAACTTATAATGGGCGACGTTTCGGCTGGCCTTAATGGGCGATGAGCTGTCTGAAGAGTTCCTGCCTGACAAACGCCTTCGGCAGGCAGTAGTAAATTCGTCGATTGGTTTTGCGGATGGTTGCCCCGACTTTCAACAAACGTGAGCGTATGGTATCGATTTGCCATCTATACGCTGAGGTGACTGTCGTTTGAGGAATCGCTTGCTTAAGCAATAAAAACAACTTATACGCCAGGCAGCTGACCAGCAGTCGAAGAAAATTTGCGTTGCCAGCAACACTCAGCACAAAGCACAGGTGCTGTTTATCAACCAGCCGGCAAAACGCCGGACAGCTATAGCCTCTATCCCCGCGAACTGTAATGCTCATGTCTGTGTAGCAATGAAGGCTTAAATCTCTCATAATGGCCCTGATTGATATTTTTTCCGGCGTTAAAGTTTTTCATAAAAAAGTTAAATAGCACCATTCTTATTTAAGAAATTCGACTAAAACTTAAATTAGGAACTTTACTATTTAAGATAACCGCAATTTTCTTAAATAACCGATGATATAAATGAAGGAATTAGATGATTCCTTAAATAATTCTTAAAGTCTTGTTCACCCTTTTGAAGGTGATATCTATTTCACTCAGT
>JAWLEH010000038.1:27802-29505 GCA_041686215.1 Balneolaceae bacterium
TTAAATAACCGATGATATAAATGAAGGAATTAGATGATTCCTTAAATAATTCTTAAAGTCTTGTTCACCCTTTTGAAGGTGATATCTATTTCACTCAGTACCCCACATCTAAAACCTGGGCTTTTTTGGCAAGTTCATCCAATGCCTCACACTGCTTATTTTATACTGATTTTTGTAGGCAAGAAAATCCATCAGTTTAATCCGGCGATGGGAACCCACCTTATGAAAAGGGATTTCCCCTTCTTCCAGAAGCTTTACTTTTTAGGGACGGGAAACATTCAGCAGATCAGCAGCTTCCTGAGTTGTAATTTCAGCATCAACCGGGTTTACCGAAATGGCTTTCCCCTGTGACATTAAGTCGATGATAGTGTTCAAATGCTTCAAAGCAGATCCTGAGATTTTAAAATCATCTTTCTCGCCAGGCACGCTAATCTCAATCTCTTTGTTTGAATTCCGCAGCTTCCCGACTATACGGTCCAGTTTTTCCTTATTCTCCCGCGCAATCTTCTGTTCCTTTCGGGTAGGCAGTTTTGGTGCTTCCATACTTTTCCCATTTTTTGTGTAGACCGTATTCAATTTAGTTAAATAAACGAAACGGTATTTCAAATCACATCTATTACACAATCCCGAATGGAATTGAACGTGAACAGCCCCTTATGCAATGCGGGGATAATCACGGCACCACGCCAGAGGCTGTCCAAAAAGGGCGTTCAATAAAAAACTTTACGATCAATATCGTCATACCGGACCCCGATCCGGTATATCCTGCCTATATTGGGATGGTAAATCCCGCATCCCCCTCAGGGATCCCCTCGGGAAAGCGCGGGATAACGCACTTTTTGGACAGCCTCAATGTGAATAGCCCCTTGCGAAGCTCGGGGTTGTAAAATGTGGAGGATTCTAATCACAACCCGGTAGGGGTTGAACGGGTTACGGCATCGGCTCGGGATATTGGACGGTTGTTGTTGAACCCGCTTCGGGGGTCTGGTTTTGATGCCGTACTCTGCTCCCCGAGCTGTGCAAAGTCTGAATGTTTTCATAATCAATCAGAAAGCCTTGACATGTTTACATCAGGTATTTTTCGTCAAATTCAACATTATGTTCTTTCAACATCGCGATCAATTCTTCTTTGAACGTCATTTTTTTATGATGTTCTTCCTGGTTTTGAACGTAACGGATAACGCGCTTTTTTTCTTTAATCGTGTAGGTAAATGCCGCATATCCTTCTTGCCAGCCCATAAAGTCCGGGAATAACTGATGTTCTTTTATATAGCTGCTGCTACCCAGCTTGATGTCTTTTATCAGGTTTGATAATGATATCGTTGGATGTAAATGAGTTACAATATGCAGATGGTCTTCAACACCATTAATACGATAGAGATGGCATTTTTTGTTTTTCAGGATACCCCAGATATCTTTGAATAGTTTTTCCCTGTTTTTTTTGATGAGTGCAGGCTTTCGGTTCTTGGTGCTGAATACGATTTGATAAAGGATTTGGGTATATGTGCTCATGGCTCTTTTGATTTTTTTGGTGGAGTCTAAAACTAATCTCTTTTATTAATTCTGCAAATCCAGTTTAGCATGGCGGCATGTGCTGATGCAACCCCGAATGGGATTGAACGTGAATAGCCCCGTATGCAATGCGGGGTTATAAATGGCGCATCGTCCCCACACAACCCCGGATGGGGTTGAACCCTTTCAGG
>JAWLEH010000147.1:0-6924 GCA_041686215.1 Balneolaceae bacterium
GCTCCTGACTTTCCGGGGTGTCCCAGTCTTTGGCTTCTTCATCAAATCGTGACATAGATGTTTTATTGTAAGTTATGGATTGAGTGTTTGTGAAATCATGCTTTAAAACTTATTGGTTCTTGTCTTTAACTAATCATGTTGTTGCTTCCGGAGTTCTCTGGAACATCCTGATAACCTGTCCGATCACAAAAGGAATCAGGCTCATTCCAAGCAGAAGTAACCAGCCTGACTGTCCCGGATCACGAGTGTTAAGAACATCAGATAAACCGGGCAGGTAGACCGCTGCCAGCAGCAGAACAATACAGAGCAGAATGGATCCGGCCACATACCGGTTTTCTAAAATATCGTTGGATAAAAACGTAGTGCCGGCTCCCCGCAAATTGTACACAAACCAGAGCTTTCCAAAGGCGAGCGTCAGAAACGAGATGGTGACGGCTTGCTCCTGTTCAAAACCAAACTGGTATATCGCCAGGGCAAGCGCAACGAGTACCGACGCAGAGATGATGAACGACCATCCTGCAATCGCCATCCAGTGGCCCTTCGTCAGAACCGCTTCCTCTTTTGGTCGCGGCTTTTTCTCCATAATGCCCGGTTCTCCCTTCCCCATCCCCAGGGCGAGGGCCGGGAACACATCCGTTATCACATTCAGATAGAGAATCTGTAGCGGAAGCAGGGGCAGCGGGAAGAAATAAAACCCGCCGATGATGGTGGCGATTGTCACCGCCAGCACCTCGGCTACGTTGGTACACAACATAAACATCACCGCCTTCCGGATGTTTTCAAAAATAATCCGCCCAAAGCGTACGGCCGATACAATGGTTTTAAAAGCATCATCCAGAAGAACCATATCCGAAATCTGGCGCGCAGCATCCGTGCCGCGTATACCCATTGCTACCCCGATATCGGCTTTCTTCAGGGCAGGCGTATCGTTGATACCGTCGCCTGTCATGGCCACAACGCCTCCTTCTTTCTGCATCATTTTAATGAGATGCAGTTTTTGGGTCGGGCTGACGCGGGCAAAGATATTGGTTCCGGTCATTTTGCGTCGCTCACGATCAGAAAGCTCATCCGGTTCTTTTAGATCTTTTCCGTGTACAACGGCGGGATCCTCATCATCAGAAATCCCGGTTTCTTTGGCTATGGCTGATGCGGTGGGTGCCTGGTCACCCGTGACCATGATAACCCGAATGCCGGCTGACTGACATTCACTGATAGCCGTGGCAACATCTTCACGAGCCGGGTCCAGCAATCCTATGAGGCCTAAAAATCGTAACTCTTTATACGGCTCCTCTTGCTCATCCTCTACCCTTTTATCCGCCGCCGCTAACATGCGCAATCCGTTTTTTGCAAGGTCTTCAGACCGCTTCAGCCATTTCTCTTTTTCCTCTTCGGTGAACAGGTTTTCTGAACCGGGTTCCCCGCCGGCAATAGTGCTGCATGCTTCCATCAATTTTTCCGGGGCACCTTTCACGGCTATCTCTATCATTTCATCTGTCTGGTGATAGGTGGCCATCATCATCGTATCAGAGCTAAAAGCCTCCTCCCTGATTTCACTTTTCTCGTCGAGCAGCGCTTCACGATCCATATTCATCAACAATCCAGCCCGTAAAAGCGCGGTTTCCGTCGGATCCCCCTGCTCTTCTTCGGGTATTTGGTCGTTGTCTTCATCCACAACGGACGCATTATTGCACAATACTCCAACCTCGATAATCCGTCTGAACAGGGCATTCTCCCGGTTCTGATCCGATTCGTCATTCTCCTCATCATTCAGCCTGAAGTCACCGGCTGGAGATGCGATCGTGTGTACGGTCATGTGATTTTCTGTCAGCGTGCCGGTTTTATCGGTAAAAATGATACCTGTGGCGCCCAGTGCTTCCACCGCCTGCAGCTTGTTGATGAGAGCATTTTTTTTGGCGAGCAGATACATCCCCCTTGCAAGTGCAATGGTGGTAACGATCGGTAATCCTTCCGGAATCGCAGCAACCCCAAGGGCGATCGCTGTCTCAATCATAATCCGCGTTTCCTGCCCTGCAATAAGTCCTACAATTGCAATCAGAACTGCGATGCCAATTGTAATCCAGGCCAGCTTTTTGCCGAGATCATCCAGGTTTTTTTGAAGCGGTGTTGCCTCTTTCTCCGCACTCTCGGCAAGTTCTGAAATCCTGCCAAGTTCGGTGTTCATGCCCGTCCCCGTCACCACTCCGAGGCCGGACCCATCCGTCACAACGGTTCCCTTGAAGGCTTTACAGGATTGATCCGCAAGTACACTCTCTTTATCTACTTTTTCTGTCCGTTTCTGAACAGGTACGGACTCTCCGGTGAGGGCCGATTCATTTATTTGGAGGTTATTGGATTCAATAATTCGGGCGTCTGCCGGTACAAGATCACCGCTTTCAAGGATGATAATATCCCCCGGAACAAGGCTTTCTGTCTCTACTTCTTCTTCTGCCCCATCGCGGCGGACCCGGATCTGATCTTTTTGCATCTGCCTGAGTGATTCCATCGAGCGGATAGCCTTCAGCTCGGTAATGAAACCGATGAGAGTATTGACGAGCAGCACAGCCGTTACAGCAATTCCCTCCGCGAGATGCTGAAATGCAAAGGCAATAATTGCAGCGATAAGCAGCACGAGAATCACAATACTTTTGAACTGGTCGAACAGTATCCTCAACCTGCTTTTTTTACTGGCTTTACGCAGACGATTAGGGCCAAATTTCTCTTTTCTTTTTTGATACAGCTTTTCTGTGAGACCGGAGTCGGCGTCACTTTCAAAGTCTTCTAACGTCTCTTCTACTGACTGGTAATAGTAGTCTTGATTCCGGTTCTTTTTCATTCCATTGATTATGAATGTGACCTGATGACCTGCTTTTTATTCCGACGAACATAGTAAAATACGAAATACAGGACACTGCATACAGCGTGATGAAGGGTAAATGTTTTTCGAATAAACTCCCTCGGCAAAAGGGGAAACTTTTATCCGTTCCGATCCTGAGGGTCGGGGAATTAAACCACTTGTGATTAAAAAAAAGTAACCACATATTCCCAATCTGCTGCGATACATTTCATCATAATTTTGACGATATTACAGCAAGGGAATTCAGAAGTGAACTTCGTATTTCTTCCGTAAGCAACCAATATTCACGTACGTGAACATGTCAATGGATGCAACGTTTCACATATCAACAGATGAGAAGATTATCAACCCCGTATGCGATTTTACACACAGCTGGGGGGTGAACTGTGGATTAACAAAGGGAGATGCGCTTCGTTTTTCTGTGGCCGTTAGTGAACTTATCACGGATATTATTCTTTTTGCCTTTCCGGACGACAGCAAACAAACGTTAGAGATAAAGTTTTTTCACACATTTGATTATGTAGAGATCGTTGTTTGTGAACTGGGTGAGCCTTTTGATCCGGATCTGCACACGTATGACTCCCAAAAAGCAATTAACGATAATAATTTTGACGGGGCAGGTTTTTTGCTTATTAAATCATTTTGTGATGATTTTTCTTTCATCAACAAAGGGAAAGAGGGCAAGGAGTTCAGGCTGGCCAAGTATGTGCAAATCCACGAAATAGATGAGTTGCTGCAACAATCCGCAGAGCAGAGAGAGTCTGAATTACAATCCGATGAAAATCAGGATTCTACCGTCAATCTTAAGGAATTTTCGGTCACCCGGATTCGCACTACGGATGCAGTCGATATCGCAAAAATTTTCTATCGTACATACGGGTATACCTATAATAATGAGGATATCTATCTGCCGAAAAAGATAGAAAGTTCCGTTCTGGCAAAGGATAAGCTTGGGGTGATCGCCAGGAAAAAGGATGGAGAAGCAATTGGTTATTTTGCAGTCATACCCAAAAATAACTCCAGGATTGCAAAAGTTGCCGAAGCTGTTGTATCCCCCGGGTATCGCAGAAATGGCGTGATGAGTTCTATGATGGAACACCTCATTGAAATTGCGAAATCACGACAGTTAAATATGTTGTTAGGTGAGGCTGTAACCATTCATCCGGTAAGCCAAAAAGTAAATAACAAATACGGCTATACAACGACAGCCCTGCAACTGGCTTCTACGGTGAATGTGAAATACAAAGGGTTTGATGAAGACTACCCCCAGCCGGTATCTGTAGCTCTTGATTTTCTTCCCATCCTCCCTACTGACAAAAACACTGTATTTCTTCCGGATAAATACAGTGACATCATTCTTGAAACCTATGATAAATTGGGAATAGACGTCAATCCCGATGCCGGAAGTAATCGTCACCTGGCTGAAACATCTGATATTGACCTGGAAATCAACTATTCCAGCTCATCCTCACTTATTGTAGTTAAGAGATACGGGTCTGATTTCTTTAATGTACTTTCGGATATCGTTAGCAGCCTGGAGGAGAAATCACCAAATACTCTGTTACTGGATCTGCCCCTGGAGAATAGGTCTACACCCGATCAGTTCAAAACTATCGCGGCCCTGAATTTTATTTACTGTGGTGTGCTGCCACACTATCACTTCAATGCTGATTTCCTCAGGCTTCAAAAAGTGTATTCCGATATCGATTTTAGTATCATCGATATTTATTCTGATTTTGGAAATAAAATCAAATCACTCATTGCTGATGAATACCGTAACAACCCGTAAAGAGGGCAAAAAACTTACCATTACTGTTCGTGGAGATTTTAATCTGCGAACAAAAAAGCTGATATTGAGTCGTATCAATCCAGCCGTCAACACGCTGATTATCAATCTTATGGATTGCGAACGTATTGACAGCGAAGGAGTCATTTTTTTACACCGATGGCTAAAAAATGGAAATAGTTTACAACTTATTGAACCGCCTGCTATTTTCTTCGAAATACTTGAACTTTTAGATCTCGACCGTTCGTGGGATTTAAAAAAAATCATAGCTGACTAAAACATAGTTCTTATGGCTGATCAAACCTCTTCATCAATGATCGATATTACGGATGACCCCAACTTATGGACCCGCTTTTTCATGGTTCACGCACTGCTTCTTATTGGCAGCCGCGAAGAGGATGGTAATTATAACCTGGCTCCAAAGCATATGGCGATGCCCCTGGGCTTTGGCCCCTATATTGGATTTATGGGAACACCTCGAAAAACCACCTACCGCAACATTCATCGCGAAGGTGTTTTTACGGTTAGTTTTCCGCAGCCCGACCAGCTCGTGCAAACCAGCATTGCCGCCTCTCCCCGGGAAAGTGACGACAGTAAACCAGCCATTGACTCCATCCCGACGGTGAATGCCAAAAAGATAGACGGAATTTTCATGAAACATTCCTACCTGCAGCTGGAATGCTCTCTACATAAAATGCTGGGAAAGTTTGGCGAGTGGGAGATGATTGTAGGTGAGATTGTTGCGGCCTATGTACATGAGGATGCGCTTAGAAAAGAAGGCGATGATGCCAGCGACAATACACTCATCAACAACTCTCCGTTACTGGCCTACCTTCATCCAGACCGGTTTGCTACCATCAAAAAAAGCCACAACTTTCCTTTACCAAAAGATTTTAAACGATAATGAAACGGGTATGACAGATTCAGCACTCGAGGTGCACAACTTTTTTGCAGAACAAAAAGAGAATTTCATCAACTTGCTTCGATCTCTTGTGGAGCAGGAAACACCTTCCAACCAGCCATCTTCTTTTGATGAAATACTGGATATCATCAGCAGGAATTTTCAGGCGCTGGATTTTAATGTGGAACATAGGGAAGGACAGAAAACGGCCGGACAACTCCTTTGCAGGTCCAAGGACTTCAACCCTGAGGCTCCTGCTCAGCTTATCGTCGGCCATATCGATACCGTCTGGAATATCGGAACGCTTATAGAGATGCCCTTTTTGGCTGATAATAACGAGGTAAGCGGTCCCGGAGTGTTTGATATGAAGGCCGGCATCTGTATGATGATATTTTCGATGAAAGCCATCACTCAGCTGGAAAAAAACTTGGAGGTACAGCCGGTTTTTCTATTGACAACTGACGAGGAGATTGGCAGCAGGGAATCCAAAGACCTTATCATAGAACAGGCAAAACTTGCGGAACGAACGTTTGTGCTGGAACCTGCTCTTGACGCCGAAGGAAAAATTAAAACGGAGCGAAAAGGAATAGGTCAGTTTGAGATCACGATAAAAGGTCATCCATCCCACGCGGGTCTCGACCCTGAAAAAGGAGCAAGTGCAATCGTGGGGCTATCAAATGTTGTTCAACAGCTTGTGGCGCTCAACGCGCCTGAAAAAGGCATCAGCGTGAATGTTGGAACGATCGAGGGAGGTGAGCGAGCCAACGTGGTGGCTGAAAAAAGTAAAGCTGTCGTGGATGTACGGGTGCCGACAAAGGAAGACGGCGAATTCATAAAAAAGAGTATATACAATATCGATCCCGGTCTGGAGAGAGTTAAGGTTACAGTGACCGGTGATATTGGCCGGCCGCCGCTCGAAAAAAACGAAGTCAACCAAAAGCTATGGGAGATTACGAAATCATTGGGTGCAGATTTGGACATCGACCTGCAGGAAGGGAAATCCGGTGGGGGCTCCGACGGTAACTATACCAATCTCCATTCACCGACAATAGACGGACTGGGAGCCGTGGGTGAAGGGGCTCATGCATATCATGAAAAAATATACCTGGAAGAGACACTGAAACGTGCCGAACTTCTGACTCTTCTGCTCTTACATCCCTCTCTGAATATGACGTCAACCGGCTCCTGATGCGGGGTTTTTCAAGTAACCCGTTCCTTTCAAAGGCATATCAGATTGAAAATATTGCTGGTGTCGGTTCATCGAGGAAATAAACGAACGTACCTATGGCTATGTATTCAATTTGGCATAATAACAGCGAACAATCCGTACTCTGCAAGTTCAGCAGGCAATTCACCGCCCAATGTTCATGCAAATTGTGATTA
>JAWLEH010000039.1:0-24095 GCA_041686215.1 Balneolaceae bacterium
TTATTGGTTGTGTAGCAGTAGGTTTCAAACTGATCCTTTGGAAGGTTTTCCAGCGCTTTCGTGATCATCCAGCCCACCGGGTGTGTTCTGAACCCCCCTGAAATAAATCCAACACGCAATCTTTTGTTTTTAGAAGTGTCAAAAGGAACAGGGCGCACCGGCTTCTCTTTGGGTGCAAAATGCTTGTCCCACAGCTTGTGAGCTTCAAAAATCTCTTCTTTGGTCCGCTCGGGGTTGTAGTGTATTCCCATCAGGTAGTTAGAGAGTGATTCAAAGGATTCTGGCTGATCTTCAAACGCGATCATATAGTGCTTTTCCGACTCATCAAACCGGCCCAGCTCCTGCAGGCAAAGCGCATAGTTGATGCGAATACCCCCAGACTTTGGATACTCGGGAACCAGCTTTTCATACAGCTCAATTGCTTTTTCGTAGTTGCCGATATGCTTAAAGTGTTCGGCCAGTTCAACCCGCGCAGCCAGGTTTTTAGGATTGTTATTTAAGATATTATAAATGCACTCCTCCGCCTCTGCGTAATTTTTCCGGTGTCTTTCCACCTGCGCTTTTGCCAGCCAGGCTTCGGTGTATTCGTCGTCGATTTGGGTAGCGATGTCGTACAGTTCAAATGCCTTGTTCATATCACCCTGATCGTTGTAAATCTCCCCGATCCGGTACGCCACACTGGCACTTTTGGGATCCAGGGCATTAGCTTTCTGAAAACATTTCAGCGCCTCATCCAGCTTTGCCTGTGCTCTATACAGAGATCCCAGATGCAGCCAGGCTTTAAAAAATTCCGGTTTTTTCCCGAGCGCAATCTCCGCGTGCTCCTCTGCTTCTTCATAACTGCCCAGGTTAAAATAGCAGATGGAAATGGAGTGATGGGTCTCCGGTTCATCTGCTCCCTGGCGTACCGACTCCAGCAGGAAACTGAGCGCTGTGGCGTACTCCTTCTTCTGCATAAACGCGATTCCCGAATAGTGAAAAACCGGCCACGGCGCGTTTTTTCGGTTCACCAGAGGCTGAAGCACTTTCATGGCTTCATCCGGCTTTGGTTTATTTTGATTTAAAAGGGCCTGGGCACGTGCAAGTTGTAATTTCAAAACAGTTCGTTTGGGTCGGTTTCCTGATATTGTTCCGTCGTATTGTCCAGCCAGCTACCCTGCAAACCAGGTGCCGCCCAAGTTACCCATCACAAAAAATACGTATAAAGAGCTGTTATTATTTATCTTGAACGAATCATAAGGTTCAGTAAACTGCAGTTACGATCACCTTTTTGCCGCTATTTTTTCCGCAGACCGAAAATATTTTCCGTCAGCTGCCATGGTGCCTGCCTGAAAATATTATAAAGTTCTAATGTATGCTCAGGCTCTTAATTTTTTTGACCTCAGACCGATAACACCATCAAACAAACGGTTTAGACCACGATTTAAACATTTGAAAAGTAACTATGCGCGATCCACAACTTGTATACCAGCAGCAATCTGTAAAGAATGCTTCTCCACTTCAACTGGTGGTAAAAATGTACGACCTTGTTCTGCAGGCTACTTACAGAGAAGATGACAAACGTGTCAGGGAAATTTTATCAACACTGATTACCGGTCTTAATTTCGATTATGAACCTGCTGATCAGTTGTATTCACTTTACAAATATTGCCAGGGACTATCGAGAAAGGGCAAGTATGAAGAAATCAGGGAGGTTCTTGAACCGTTAAGAGATGCATGGCAGGAAGTTGCCAGCAGTGGGCAAACCGTTCCCCGTTAAATAAACACTATTAGCTTATAGCACTTGAATCTATGGATGCTTCTTCAATTCAACAATTATTCCAACAGAACAACCCATACGAGCAGTTTGTACAGCAGCTTGTAGCACTGGAGAGCCGCCAAAAACTTCAGTTTGAAGAGCGGCAAGAAGAGGAAACCGATAAAAAGAAGGCTCTTGGTGATGTTAGTGAATCTATTTCAAAATTTGTAAGTAAGCTTGATGAGCTTCAGAGTCCGGCAAATAAAGCATTTCAACCTATTCAAACATCCTCTTCTGATGAAACCGCAGTTCGTGTGAATTCAGCAGGCGGCATTGACAGGCCATCAAATTTTAATATCCAGGTGGGCCGGCTGGCGTCAAATGACACGGCTCTGAGTGAAGTAATGATGGGGGATGATACCAATCTCGCCACACAGGGCGATGGATCCGTAAACATCACGATTGGTGACAAAACAGAAACCATCAGCGTTGCGACCCAAAAAGAGGCTGAAGACGGCACGATGGTGGATAAAACAAATAGTGAAATCCTCGATTCTTTTGCGGAAGCCATCAGCCTGGCTTTTGAAGATGAGGCACGGGCAAGTGTCTTCAATGTAAATAACGACGAAGTACAGTTTTCAATCCAAAGCCTTGTGTCAGGGGAGGAAGGTGCTGTGCAAATAGACGGGGCCACCGGGGTCTTGGGCGGCATCACCGGCACCATGACCAAATTGAAGCCCGAGGATGAGCTGGACGCCGAGTTTACAGTCGACGGAGTTACGTTTCAGCGAAGCACAAATACTGTAGACGATGCTATTGACGGCCTCTCTTTCACAATGCTGAAGGAGAATACGGGTAATGTTCAGATGTCTGCCCAGCGTGACCTTGAAGCTGCCCGCGGTAACCTTGATGAATTCATTGAATCTTTTAACGAAATGAACCAAAAAATCCGCGAACGTACATTTGTGGATGGCGACAACAATACGCGGGGTCCGCTTCGGGGCATGCGGTCGATTCGGAATTTAACGCTAAATCTAAGGCAAACCGCTCTTCTCGGTACAGAAGGAGCTGAACCGGGACAGCTTTCAAGGCTGGCTGAAATCGGGATCAGTTTTGAAAATAATGGCAAAATGGTTGTAGATGACGGCGATATGCTTGAAGAAGCACTGGAACAACGGCCCGATGAAGTGGCCGAATTGTTTCGCAGCGAAAGTTCAGCGATTACCACAATGAAAGAACAGGCAGAGGCCTATACCAAATCCAATGGTATTATTTCATCTCTCGAAAATGGAGTTGATCAAACCATTGACCGGCTTGACAATCGTATTGCTCAGCAGGAGCGCTACCTCGAACAGTACGAAGAACAACAACGCGATATTTTTAATAATCTTCAGCAAATAATTGATGAAGGGAATTCTCAGTTCGAGGAAGTGATGAGTTTCCGCCAGGGTATGGGTTTATAATATCATTGAGGCAGAATATATTTCTACAATTTTACCAAAAACTTAGAAGTTTATAACCACACAGAAGTAATATAATCAGTACTTTATGGAACGGATAATTAATCTTTTGAAAACGCTAAATGCACTGAGCAAAGAGATTCTCTCCGGCTTGAACAGCGAGACTGTTTCACTGGAATCTGTTGAAAAAAAAATGGCTGAGCGAAAAGCGATTATCCAGTCACTCATCAACATTTCGCCCTCGCAGAGACGAGGCGAAATGACTGAAAGTGAAGAAGAGATTGCGAAAACACTTTTTTCAACATTTGAAACACTTAGTAACGACATCAATACCGCTCTCAAAGACGCATTAAATGAGAGCCGCGAAACCCTTGCTACCGCTGCAAAAAAACGTAAGGCGGATGACAAGTACCGCGTCATATCCCAACCGGATATCACACATTTTTAATTTTAAGGCAGAAAACAATCATGGATATTAACAACATTTCCAACCACTTGAGCAGCAAACTGAACGGTGCCGGGTCATCCGGTGAAACCGGTAAATCTTCTGAAATTTCAGTTCCAAAAAACGGGGAATCTGTCTCTGATAAGGTCTCTCTCGGAGACTACAAGACCCCTCGTGGAGAGGAGCTTTTTGCCAAAATAGAGCTGGAAAAGCTAAACCAGGACTCATTTAACGACCTGAAAACAATGAAATCTAAAATTAATGAATACCATGCTGCCGGAGAGATTTCCCCGGAAGCAGCGGCTGAAACAGAATTAGGGCAGCTGTTAAACAATCCCGACGTTTGGGGTGAAATAGCCAATAAAATACTGGACTAACTCTCTGTACCGACTGTTTTTTTGCCTGAATCTGTAAAGCCCGGCTGCATCTACCTGCGCCGGGCTTTTTTATTTTTGCCTGATCTCTTCTCTTAAAACCACAACCCATTCCGCACTCTGTTTATTTTAACGGCTTTTTTAGTTAGTTTCATGGCTTCTCGGGGAGATGTTATGATACTCCGACTTATTTATATTTCCACTTCAAACTAATCTTTACTGTTCATTATTATCTACAACGCCATCAACTGAAGCAGACAGATGGTTTTTTAGCCAGATTGGTTTCTATGTCAATTTAATTTACCTCCCGTTTATGAAAGGACGCATTTTACTGCTGGATGACGATGAATTACTGCTCGGTTTTATGGATGAGCACCTGTCGGATCACGATTTTGAAACAGTTGCATTTAACAACCCGGTTAAGGCTACCGACTATCTGAAAGAGAACAGAGTAGATCTTGTGGTAACCGATGTGAAGATGAATGAAATGACCGGTGATGAGATCCTGGCATTCGTAAAAAAGCATCATCCTGATACCGGGGTGATTATGATTACCGGCTTCGGGAATATTCAGCACTCTGTGAATGCTCTACGAAAAGGCGCTTTCGATTATATTACCAAACCGTTTAAGGCAAAAGAAATCATCTTTCGGGTTGAGCGCTATTTTACGGAAGATCCTTCTGCAGTAGGGCCCGGCAAGCCGAAAGCTAAATCAACGGCTCCGCGAACCGAAGAACGGAAAAAATCAGCGCACGTGAAACGGCTGAGCGATGAAGAAATTGAAGATGAAAACAAATTTGTAGGTAACGATCCCAATATCAAAAAACTATTGCGGATACTCCCCAAAATTGCCCAAAATGATGCACCCGTCATGATCCAGGGGGAAAGCGGAACCGGAAAAGAGGTATTTGCCCATCAAATTCATATAAACAGTAATCGGGCAAAAGCTCCCTACATAAAGATAAATTGTGCCAATCTTCCGTCCGAGCTGGTTGAAAGCACCTTGTTTGGCCATAAAAAAGGATCGTTCACCGGGGCTATCTCAGACCAAAAAGGAGCCTTTGATGAAGCAAACGGGGGTACACTTTTGCTGGATGAAATCACCGAAATTGAACTGAATGTTCAGGCCAAGCTGCTGCGGGTTCTCCAGGAAAAGGAGTTCTACCGGGTGGGCAGCCAAAAGCCTCAAAAAGCCGATGTGCGTGTGCTGGCTACATCAAACCGGAATATCGGGCAGGCCATTTCGGACGGAAATTTCCGGGAAGATCTCTACTACCGTTTAAATGTGTTTCCCATTTCCATACCGCCGCTTCGGTTGCGAAAAGGCGATATCCCGCTGCTGGCCCGGCATTTTGTGGACCGGTATTCCCGGCAGTACGAACTTGGGGAAAAGGAGATCAGTGATGAGCTGATGGATTACCTGATGGACCAGGAATGGCGCGGAAATGTTCGTGAGCTGGATAATAAAATTCAGCGGGGTGTGATACTGTCGAATGATGAACCGGAAATAAAAATTGAACACATCGATAACCAATTCTTTTCCAATGTGGATGATGAGCTCAGTAGGGAAGTGCTCTCCGACATGCCGCTGATGTCTATTGAGGATATGGAGCTCCATATGATTAAAAAAACGCTTGAACACACACAAGGGAATCAAAAAGAGGCGTCTAAACTGCTGGGGATATCAGACCGCACGATCCGTAACAAGTTAAAAAACCTTGAAGAAGGGCAGTAGTGGTTGATGGGTTAACTCTCTGCAGTGCTTCATGTTTCAATCCGCTTGCCCCCCTATGTTGCACTCTGTCAGGTCTCTTTTGTTTGCGGCTAACTCGCAATCAGCTTTCGTGCCCGCTCAATGCGATCGGTTTTGGAAAGTGCTACAATTAACCTGCGCCGGTATTCTGGGTTTTCAGGTTCCGCTTTGTATAGCTCTTCGTAGATCTCACCTGCAAAGGTATACCATTGATTGTTCATAAAGAGGGTCATGTAGTCATCCAGCCACAACTTCTCTTTTGAGGTAAGGTTATCCGGCAAACTCTGCTCAAACATTTTGTTAAAGTAGTAGATGGACCGCTCACGTTTGCCAAGTTCAATGGCAACCATCAAAAGCTTGCGCAGCAAATGCTTGTCGTCTCCGGTAACTTTTTCGGAATAGATCTCCTCCAGGTATTGAAATGCATCGTGTTTATGGCCCGCTTTAGTTGCAAGTTCTCCAAGCTGTTCCAGAACATCTTCTTCCGGCATGGCGCGGTCGTAGCTTGCCCGCCCCGTTTCATCAATATGTTCGTAATATAACTTCAGGGCTTCATACGCCTCGGCCCACTGTTTATTCAGCTGATGGATCCGGTATTCAATGAGGTAGGGAATTCTCTGAACTGGCTCAGCATCCAGGGATTTCTGCGCCAGCTGCATAGCCTTCGGCCATTTATACTGCTCCGTGTAACATCGTGTAAGCCCGTTAACGGCTCCCAGCCGGTCGAATGGCAGAAGCTTTTCAATCTTTAAAATATTCCTGTACTGAGCCGCTGCCTGCACATATTTTCGTTCCATCATCAGCTGTTCTGCTTTAAGCAGATAAGCGGCCGGTGGGGCGTCAAGTACGGCTATCTCTTTATCCGTGTCGATCTGGTCCAGCGGATCTGCCTGGCAGTGAATTTCAAACGGGCGGTCGTATAACAATTTCCCTTTTTCAACAATACAATGGGTTGCATCGGCCAGGTTATAGCCTTTAAACGGATAGTTTGTTGATTTGTGAACCAGCCTGACCTGGTAGACCGTCCGGTTTGATTTCTCGTCTTTATAATTGAGAACGGCAGGCACTACCATTTCCGGTGAAAGCTTATTTTCTTCAGGTATATGATAAAAGCGGATTTCCTCCCCTGCTTCCAGAAACAGAACCCAATCCTTTGTGGCTTTGCCCATTAGCAGGTTTCTCTGTTCCACAGAACCTTTAAGGTCTGAATCATACACCGTCCAGCTGATACCGGGGAGCAGGTCGGTCGGTTTCTTTCTGGCGGTAAGCACAGTAACTTTTCCAAAGATATCGTTTAGCTTTTCCAGTTTTTCATTCCGGATGCGTGACTTTCCAGGAGAGTGAATTACACATTCAATCCACGAAAAATCACGGCGATATCGCCCCTTAACAGTCGTAGTTGATGATTTCATAAACAGCCTCGGTGGTTAAAACCAATCAAAATTTTGTTGTCTTACAGGTAGTTCAGCAGTGAATTTCCAAACATGGTGCTGTGTACGGCCATGGCCGAATCAAACGCCACCTGAACTCTTTGCAGCTCTGAGAAGGATTGTGCATAATCGGTATCAACCATTTCACTCACATCCGATTGCTGGGCAATCTTAGTGGACTCATACTGCTCAAACAGGTATTCCATCCGGTTGATGTTATTCCCCAGCCGGGAGGTGACTGTAGTTGTATTTTCGATCAAACCATCGATATCATCAATCATAGCTGACAGCTGGTCGGTATCATTGTCGCGGAGAGCCTGCTCAATGTTGCCAACCACCTCAAACAGATCTCCAGAATCGGTATCCCGTAGCTCAGTACCCGTGACACTGATGTCGAGCTTAACACCATCTGCCGCATTTACCTGCGGTGGCGTGTCGTTGCTGTTATTTGTAACGCCACCAGGGCCGCCGCCGTCATTTTCGAAAGGTTTTTCGGAGCTGTTAGTCCCTGCAAAAAGGTACCGGTCGCCATAGCTTTGGTTCAGGGTGTTGATCATACTGTCGCGGATACCCGCAATTTCATCCGCCATATTTGTCCGCACATCTGCATCCGCCGAATCGTTTGCTCCCTGAGTTAAGATTCGTTTGATATCAATCATCCTGTCGGTTGTTTCATCGAGTGCTTCCTGGGCAAGCCGTCCCTGGCGAAGACCCCCGTTGATATTACTCTGGTACTGCTCTTCCTTGCGAAGATTTTCTTCAATTATACGGCTGCGCTCGAACTCGGTGGGTCCCTGTGAGGGTACCCGAACCCGTTTCCCGCTGGAGAGCTCACTCTGAACCGAAGCCAGTTCGCTGCGGTTGCGGTTGATATCGCGCATAAAATTGCCAAACAGAATTTTTTGTGTAATTCTCATTTTAGATTACCTCACTATACCGATTAAGGTGTCGTACATTTCCTGGGCGGCTGACATCACACGTGCCGCACCCTGGTATGCGTTTTGATACTGGATCATCATACTCAGTTCCTCATCTACATTTACGCCTGCTTCCCGTTCCTGCTGGGCATTGAGCATAGAGATTTCGGAATCGCGAACTTCGATATTTGAACGGATTTCACTTAAATTTCTTCCCGGAGTGCTGATCAGATTCACAGCGTAATCCACGACTTTTCGCCCGCCAATCATCGGCTCGTTTCGCAGATCCGCAACCTGCCCGGCGATGTCGCCATTGCCAGCCTCTCCCGCTACAGAGGATGCGGCTATATGTCCCACATCTTGTTTCAGATCATCATTAATCCTGATATCTGATGCACCCGTTGAGGATGGATCAAAAAAGTTTCTTGTGGTATCGTCTTCTAAACCGTACCCCTGGCTGTGTACTGCGTTAAATTGCTCCACAAGTGTATTGGCAACTTCATCAAGCCGCTCTTTCATCCCGGGAATTTCGTTTTCGTACATGTCGATATCAGCACCCAGCTTTCCGCCGGCCGACTGGATCGTTTTACCGCTGTCTAACCTCAGGTTAAAGCTTTTTTCAACATCATCTACTTCACCTCTGATGCTTGAAGCTTTATCCTCATCCAGTACCAAAACACCGCCTACCCGAAGTTCAAGAGCACCTTTATCCGTAACCTGGCTTTCAAAATCAATCAAGCCGGCAAGTTCTTCCAGTTTTTCCACCTGCAGATCCAGGCTCGCATGATCTGGCTTCCCGGATGCCTGTCCCTGGGTAATCGCATCATTCAGCGAATCCAGGTCCGTAAGAAGCTGGTTAATGTTTTCGATGGTACTGTTTGTATTATCTTTCACTATATCGCTGGTGCGATCGATATTTCGGCTTATGTCTGCAAATTTACTGGTCAGCTGTTCTGCCTCGGTCATCAGTGAATTCCTTACGCTCTTATCCTGCGGATCGGCAGACAACTCCGAGAACATATCGAATACTTTTCCAATTCTCATATCCAGGTCACCGCCCGAGTCTGATGCCATAGATGCTTCAAGCTGGTCAAAAATCTGCTCCTTCTCTTTCAGAAAGCCCATGTCCTGGCGCTTCTCATTCAGCACAACGTCTGTCATTTCATTTCGCATACGCGTTATACTGGTGATATTAACGCCAAGCCCTGCATGAAATCCCGTCATTTGCATGCCTACAGGCTCCTTATCCACCCGCTGGCGGGAATAGCCCGGTGTATCGGCATTTATTACGTTATTGGATGTAACCGAAAGTGACCTTTCGGCACTTCGGAGTCCGCTTTTTGAAATCTCAAAGAGTGTTTTCATATCCTTAAACTTCCTGGTTTACTGCAACGCCCGATGCAATGCTCGCGGTTTGACCTGTTGGGCTGTAGTGACTGTTCTTACGGTTAAACAGCGTATAGTAGGAGTGCATCAGCCGGGTATTTCTGTTGAGTGCAAACTCCAGCAGGTCAACAAGCTGCCGATTTTTCCGCTGCAGGTTTTTAGAATTTTGTGACAGCATCACTTTCCACCTTTCAATTTCTTCACGACTGGATGGATATTTATCTTTTAGATCGCTCAGGCTTGGGATATCCCGTTCGCCTTTTTCATTTACATGTTTCTCGAGCTGAACAATAAACTCCCGTTCATACTTTTTATACTCACTTTGTATCTCTGACTGCCGTTCTGTAAGCTCTTCAATCTTTTCGGGGGATGATGATATAACTGCCTGTATCTGTTCATCCATCACATAAATAATCTGTTCGGACGTTTGGCTGAGCAGCTCAACGACAGAGTTAATTTTTTCTAAGTGGGCCGCTTGTTTATTTTCAATCTGCATGGGTATTCAGGTCTTTAAGTATTGCTTTTGGGTTGGGGGGTAGACGATGTGGATTGACCCCAGTATTTCGATACCAGGTCTGCCATCCCGAGTTGTCGCTGCTTGGCGAGCTCACCGGCAAGAGCGTCGGTTATAAACTCCCGGTACAGGTCGTTCGACTGTCCCATCCCGGTTGAATTATCGGCCATTTTAAATGAATCTTTAGTCATTTCATTTACCAGTTGGCGTGCAAAAATCTCTTCAAAATCTGTTGCAGCCTGTTCCTTTTTCAGTTCTTCGCTGCGGGTTTGGCTCACCTGGTTCTGTGCTATCTGCAAGTAAGAATCAACGTTCATAATTCGGTTGGTTAATATCAGTTTGTTGCGGTTTTTCCGGGATTTTTTAAGTGCTGATGGGTTTGATTACATCACGATTAGTTTGCCTCTCATTGCTCCGGCCTCGTTGAGAGCCTGGAATATGGAGATGATATCCCGGGGACTTAGTCCCAGTGAATTTAATGCGTTTGAAAGCTGCTCTACGTTCGTATCCGGTTCCAGTAAAATGGTTTGTGCTGACTCTTCACTAATGCCAACTTCAGGAACAGGCACGGCAATGGTTTCGCCTCCGCTAAGCGCCGGCGGCTGACTCACAAATGGAGTGACCTGTGTGCGTACGGAAATATTCCCGTGGGAGATCATCACATCATCAATCACAATATCCCCCCCGGCTACAATTGTGCCGGTTCGTTCATTAACCACAACCCGGGCCGGTGTATCCACGGCAATTTCCTCTTCAAGAATCAGGCTGGTAAATATATTCCGTTCTCCATCTCCCTGGAAGGCACCGGGCCATTCCACATGTACAAGGCCGGGATGTTGAACGGTTGCAAGGTCTTCATCAAACCGCTCATTTACGGCTTCCGCAATTCGGCGTGCGTTTGTATAATTCGGATCGCGCAAAACAAGGCCAAGGGGCATTTCGGTATTGTGCTCAAATTGAGGGTTGTCTTCCACAATTCCGCCACCGGGAATTGTGGCCGTCAATGTTTGATTCTTAGACACTCGCGCGCCCGGAATCTCTGCATTGATGCCGCCTGCAACCAGCGGTCCCTGGGCTTTTGCAGAAATCTGGTCGTTATCGGGATCAAACAGCGGGGTTTGCAGCAATACACCGCCCTGCAGGCTGCTGGCATCCCCAAGTGAAGATACCGTTACATTGATCTCGCTGCCCGGTGCATGATACGGGCCCACGGATGCCGTCACCATAACAGCCGCTACATTTCGGGTTCGCATTCGGTCAGAATCTATGGTAATTCCAAAATTCTCGAGCATATTCGAGATCGACTGCACTGTAAATACCGCTCCCCGGCTGCTGATGGTCCGGTCGCCGGTTCGGTCAAGTCCTGTTACCAACCCGTAGCCGATGAGTTCTTTTCGCTGTGCGTGCTGAATCTCCACCAGGTCTGTTATCGGGGTTTGAGCCACAGCCGTTTCTGCCATAAAAAGTGGCAGCACCAGGGCAATCAAAACCAGTTTCACACTGTCCGTCATGAACGCCGTAAAGTTAAAATTCAATTTCATCTTTCAGTTCACTCTGCTTTTATTGGTTCATGAAAATTGCAGCACCCAGTGCAAGGCCAACACCGCCCAGCACAATGCGTTTTATCCGACCCCGTTTTTTAGTAACCTCATGGAGACCGCCTTTCTGGTGATAGCTGATGTTGGCATTTGCCACTCGATAGGACAACACGCGGTTCTGGCTGTCCACATCTTGCTGCCGCACTGTTCCGCTGAGGCTCATTTCGTGCGTTTCCCCGTTTATTTCTGTTGAGCGGTTTCCCTCCACAAGCAAATCGCCGCGTTCGGATACTTCTACAATCTGAACGCTCATTACCCCTTCAAGGAGTTGTCGCTGGGCCGAATTGTTTCTTGAATCCGATCCATAGTCTACCTGGGCGCCCGAGCCAAAGGTGGGTTCAAACGGGATGAAATTTCCCGATACCGAACCCGATGCGCTGGCATTGGAGTTTGAACTATTTCGGGCATCTGCGGCAGAGCTTCCGGATATATTTTCTGTAAGGATGATGGTTATAATATCTCCCACCTGGTTCGCCTTCACATCACTGAAGAGCGAGCGCTGTGCCTCCGCATTGCCGGGAATAATCATCCAGCCGGCAAAAAGTATGGGTATGAGAATTCCTGCTAATGAGTTTTTGTCCATAGAACTACTCCAGGGCTGCTAATTTTGCCCGAATATCGTTTGCGAGTTTCTTTGTTGTAAACGGTAATCTCTTCATCCTGTGCACCGCTCTGGCGGGCTTCTCCCTCCAGCTCAATTCTCAATCCGTTCTGTTCGTAAATCAACCTCACCCTGTCGCCCGCCTCCACTATATACTCTGAGGTGATGTCGGCATAGCGAATGGGCTGACCGGCCGCTAAGGTACGGCGCAGAGTTTTTCCTTTGACATATTCTCTGTTTTCCACCAGCTGTCCGTGGTTGTTCGCTAAGGCAACCCACTCTGTTCTCAGGTCACCCGGCTCCAGTACACCACCACCCATAATGCGTGAAGCCGCAACCGGCAGTTTTCGCTCTGTCTCAATCATCAGCTGTACGCTGGCGGTTTGATGGCTGCCACCGTCTGTG
Organism: Balneolaceae bacterium; assembly: GCA_041686215.1. Taxonomy (GTDB): domain Bacteria; phylum Bacteroidota; class Rhodothermia; order Balneolales; family Balneolaceae; genus SW132. The sequence goes on from JAWLEH010000039.1 coordinate 12,622, forward strand.
TAGCGCACTTCAAAATTGGTGTATCGCTCCACTTGTCCTTCCGGCTCAACCCTTATGATGGCATCGGCAGGTACTTTTTGCAGTGATCCCGGTATCCAACGCGGAGTAATCTCAAACCGGTACACTTCCATATCATAGAGGGCCGCAAGTGCATCTTCTGCTTTGGCTACAATTGTATCCTTTGCGTCGGAGGTGCGGGCACCTTCCACTGCAATATCGCCGGTCTGCCGGTCGGCCGGGGAAAGAGAGTTCCAGGCAGCTTCCTGCATGGAAACGCCGGTTTTTCCCTGTAAGTCAACACCATCGGTCCACATCATTGCAAGCATCATACAGATCAGGTACACGGTTTTTTTATCGTTTTATCTGGTTCGTCATAGACATCATATCTTCTGCCGTCTGAACCATTTTTGAGTTGGTTTCATAAGCCCGCTGTGCTTCAATCAGCTGAACCATTTCGTTTACAATATCTACGTTCGACTGCTCAAGGAAACCCTGCCGCATCACACCAAAACCTTCCATGCCGGGCGTGCCATAAAATGGCATGCCGGATGCTTCTGTTTCAGAAAAGAGGTTATCACCCAAAGCTTCCATTCCGCCCGGGTTTACAAACTTGGCCAGTTCTATCTGCCCGAGATCAATTGTGGCACCATCACCTGCCATCTGGGCCGTAACCATTCCTTCCTGAGAAATATTTACTCCAACAGCATCTTCCGGTATTTCAATTTGATCAGCCAGCGGCAGGCCTGAATTATTTACCAGCATTCCGGTGGAATCCCTGCTAAAATTTCCGTCTCGCGTGTATCCAATCGACCCGTCAGGCATCTCCACCTGGAAAAAGCCTGACCCACTGATGGCAAGGTCAAGGGCATTGCCGGTTTCAGAAACCGAACCCTGTGTAAAATTTCGGATCGTGGAAACTGCCCGTGCGCCGTGTCCAATTTGCAGATCGGGCGCATCGTTTGATACCCGGTTGGCAGCAGATCCGTGCTTGGATGAGGCTACATTTTCATAAAAAAGATCCTGGAAAGCCACCGTGCTGCGTTTAAAGCCCGTGGTGCCCACGTTGGCAAGATTATTGGCAATGTTATCCACTGATTTTTGTTGTGCACTCATACCCAGTGCGCCGGTTGTTAAAGCTCTGAACATAGTATTCGTTGGTTATTTTAGATTAAAATCTTCCGAGACTGCTTGTTGCCTGGCCCAGGGTTTCGTCGGTTGTTCGCATGGCCCGCTGCTGTGCTTCAAACATTTGCGAATTTTGCATCATGTCTACCATCTCCTGCAGCGGTTCTACATTTCCTTTCTCATAAAATCCCTGCATCACATTGCTCTTTTCAGAAATATTTGTCAGGCTTGATTCAGGTGCGGCAAAGTAGTTATTTCCTTTTCGCTCAAGGTTTGAGGTATCATCCACACCCATAATCCTGAGCTGATCATACACCTCACCGTTCAGGCGCAGCGTTCCGTCTTTTCCCACCTCAAGCGTGTTATTTCCGTTTGCTTCGGTTGTGGCCTGGAAATATTCCGGAATGTGAATAGCGCCGGCACTGCCTATTACATTGGCCCCGCGGCTATTCTTCAGGTACCCGTCAGAATCCAGGTGAAACCGGCCGTCGCGGCTAAGGTAACTTTGCCCGTCTTCTTCCACGGCAAAGAACCCTTCACCGTCTATTCCAAAATCGAATGGATTGCCGGTTGGCTCCAGCACACCCTGGTCCATATTAATTTGCTGCATTGGCACAGTATGTGTTACCTCTTTGCCGTCAACCTGCTCGGTGAGCATCCTGTGAAAAAGCTTATTTCCCTTAAACCCCGGAGAATTGATATTTGCCAGGTTATCTGCGGTGACATCCTGTGCCTTCGTTAGCATCTGCATCGCCTGCATTTGTGCCTGAAATCTGTCGATCATACCTGTTTGGGTTTCTTTCCTTTAATTCTGCGCGGTGCGCTTGTTTAATAAGTCAGCCATATTCGGGTGGCCGGGTACAGGCTTGATCAAAATCTGTGCCAGCCGCCGATTATCTCCCAGTCATTGCCCAAGACTTGTCGTTTTTACTTCATCAAAACACCTCCAGGATATGCCTCAGCCGCTTTTTTATCTCTTTAATGGATAGCTCACGGGCCATATTGTGCACAGGGCTGTGCATTCAACACGCTTTTCCTGCCCACAGAAAGTTTTTCCTCACCTCCCCCGGTTCTTCTGTCCGGTATCGCCCGGCAAAAACGGGAAACATTTTCCGCCGGCTGGAGAATTTATCCCAAAACAAGTGCCATATCCCCGCTCTCATCAATCTGCTGAGCGTTGGATAAAACGGTACTGTATTTGAAAGCTACATGCCCGAAGACAATTTAATTGAACTATGTCCGATAAAAATAACGACCAGGAAAAAACGGAGGAACCCACCCAGCGAAAGCTTGAGAAAGCGCGCGAGGAAGGGAACGTGAGCATCAGCAAGGAGGTCTCCTCCGTTGTGCTGATGATCGTTTCGGTTATGATTTTTGTGAGCACCGGGGAATATATCTACGGGAAAGTTGAAGAGCTCTTCGAAACATTTTTTATCAATTCTGGCATGCCGCTCGAAAACCAGGATCACGCCGCCGAATACCTTGAACAGGCCATGATTATCGGGTTCGAGATGATGGCACCGGCGCTGGTCGTACTTACTCTTGTTGCCGTAATTGTAAATGTGGCCCAAACGGGCGCTTCATTCTCCACAAAAGCCTTCAAACCGAAAGCGAGCAACCTGAACCCGGCAAACGGCATCAAAAAAATCTTTTCCGCCAAAGGAGCTGTTGAGCTCGTCAAAGGCTTTCTGAAGCTGTTTATCGTCTGCATCGTTGTCTACTATACCGTGCGTAATGATATCGACCACTTCGTCTCTTTTATGCTGATCCCGATGGAGTCGAGCATCAGTGAATCGGGTGTATATGTGCTGATGTTTGTCGGCCGGATACTGGCGGCTCTTTTCATTCTCTCTATTGCTGATGCCATATACCAGCGGTTTCAGCACCATAAAGATCTGCGCATGACCAAACAGGAAGTAAAAGACGAATACAAGCAGATGGAGGGTGACCCCAAGGTGAAAGCCCAGCGAAAAAAAATGGGGATGTCGTTCAGGCAGCGCAAACGCCTGGATCACGCAGTGCTCAATTCCGATGTGGTGGTAACCAACCCGACGCACTATGCCGTTGCCCTGCGATACGACCCCGATAATAACGACGCTCCTGTGGTAATGGCCAAGGGGCAGCGGAAAAAAGCACTCCGTATAAAAGAACTCGCCAAACACTATGGCATACCTATTGTAGAGAATAAACCCGTAGCGCAGGCCCTGTTTGCTACCGCCGAGGAAGACGAGTACATCCCGGCAGACCTCTACAAAGCCGTTGCAGAAATTCTCGGCTACATCTACAAATTGAAGAATAAACATAAGTTATAACACTCATCCATGGCAGGACAAGGATTTAGTTTAGACCAAATGAAAAGCATGTTCATGAAGACGGACGTGCTGATCTCCTCCAGTGTCATCATGATCCTGATGATTATGATTGTGCCGCTCCCGGCTACATTGATGGATTTTTTCCTTGCGCTTAATGTCTCCCTCTCCCTCATTGTGGTGCTCGTGGCATTTTATACGCTTAAGCCGCTGCAGTTTGCGGTGTTTCCGGGAATGCTCCTTATTCTCACCCTGTTCCGGCTATCGCTGAACGTGGGTACCACAAGGCTGATTTTGAGCGAAGGGTACGCGGGCTCCATCATTGAGTCGTTTGGCGGGTTTATTGTGCAGGGCAACTTTGTAATCGGGATTATTATGTTTGCAGTGCTGGTGATCATCAACTTTGTGGTGATTACCAAGGGTGCAACACGTATAGCTGAGGTTGCCGCACGCTTTACCCTGGATGCTATGCCCGGCAAACAGATGTCGATTGATGCGGACTTGAGCTCGGGTCTAATCAGTGACCAGGAAGCGAAAGACCGGCGTGAAGAGATAGCGCGCGAAGCCGATTTTTACGGGGCTATGGACGGTGCCAGTAAATTTGTTCGAGGGGATGTTATCGCCGGCCTGCTGATTACTTTTATTAATATCATTGCCGGGTTGATTATCGGGACCGCCCAGCAGGGAATGTCGCTCGGTGAGGCTGCAGAGCTCTATATGCTGCTCACTATCGGGGACGGACTTGTGTCTCAAATCCCCGCCCTGCTTATTTCAACATCTGCCGGTATCATTGTATCGAGGGCGGCTTCTGAAGGAAATTTAAGTGACGAAATTACCGTGCAGCTGATGGGGAATCCAAAAACTGTGATGATCGGTGCGGTATTTGTCTTTGCCATTGGCGCACTCCCCGGCCTTCCTATTATTCCATTCTGGTCTATTGCCGGCCTGTTTGCCTTCCTGGCCTATAAGAAACACAAAACGGAAACCATCGAACAGATTGAAAGTGACCAAGAGGAGAGCAAGCAGTTGGAGAATGCCGCTGAAGATAAGGTAGAGGATTACCTGCTGCTCGACACACTTGAACTGGAGATCGGCTACAGCCTCATCCCCATGGTTGAAAAAGAGCAGGGAGGAGATTTGCTCGAACGCATGACCTCCCTGCGAAAACAGCTTGCAGCTGAATTTGGAATTATTATCCCGTCCATACGCATCCGCGATAACGTTCAGCTTGATGCCAATCACTACGTTATTAAGATGCGCGGTATTATGCAGGGTGAGGGCGAACTATTACCCGGTTACCACCTGGCGCTGCTCCCCGCCGATTTTAAGCCCGACATCCAGGGGATTGAAACCAAAGATCCTACGTTCGGGATGGATGCAATCTGGATCAGCGGAAAAAACAAGTCGCAAGCGGAAAAATACGGCCTTTCTGTGATAGAGGCAGGTGCTGTGATTACCACACACCTGATGGAAGTGCTGAAGAAAAATGCACACAAGCTGGTAGACCGGCAGATGGTTCAGAGGCTGATCGACAATATTAAAGAGCAGCACCCGGCACTGATAGAAGAACTGATTCCCGACGGGCTGAAAATCGGCCAGATTCAAAAAGTGCTGAAACGCCTGCTGAGAGAACGGATTCCGGTGAAAGACCTTGTAACCATACTCGAAACCCTGGCCGACTACTGTACACAAACCACCAACACCGATGTATTAACCGAGTATTGCCGTGCGGCCCTTTCGGAAACCATCACCCGCCAGTTTGCAAATGATGAGAACCAGGTAGTAGTGGTAATGATCGATTCGAACCTGGAATCACACCTGATCGGGCAGGCTCAGCAGGGAAGCCTCAACTCCAACACGCTTGGCCTTACGCCGGATATGGTTGAGGTGCTTTATCAAAATTCATCTAAAGTGTTCGACTCTATGATCCGGCAGGGATACGACCCCATACTGTTAACCTCACCGGTGCTGCGGTTCACTCTTTTTGAGTTTCTGGCACCAATCTTGCCAGAGATTAATGTGCTGTCATACAATGATATAAGTTCCGATGTGCAGTTTAAGACGTTTGACAGAATTAAAATACAGCAAGGCGAACTTGAAGAACCGACACCCGCATGATACTCAAGAAATTCATAGGAAAAACCATTGATGCCGCAAAGAAAAGTGCGCAGCAGATGTATGGTGATGACTTTGTGGTGCTGGATAGCAACGACGGCAACGGAAAGGGGCAAATAACCGTGGCTGTGGATGAAGAGAAGAGCCGTAAGAGGCAACAGGCTGATGCGGGAAACAGCCAGAACGGTGCTGAAAAAACAACTTCCGGGGAGGGTGTTCGGTTCGAGAGAACCTTTCAAAATCCTGAGCAATCCGCCCCTGATAGCGAGAAAAAAGAGAAACCTGTAAGCTCTAACCTGGAAAGGCTTCGCAGGTATGCGGAAAAAAATGAGTCCTTAAACGGAAAAAATATCACTACAAACGGGGCATCGCTTCCTTCAGCTTCTTCACCGGAAAAAAATATTGGCGAAAGCAAAACTGCATTTCAGCCCGGCGGATCCGGCAGCAACAAATCTTCGTCTTCCGGTTTATACAGCCGGGCCAGCGCTCGGATGACAACCCCGTTTCGGCCATCAGCAGACGATGAAAAGAAAAAACCTGCTAAGCCTGCACCGCAACCAGATTCAGCAGCTGATGGGCAACAAACAGATGACGTAAAAAAGACCGAAAAAACAGAATCTGCGGACCCCATCAGCCGGTTTCAAAACTCCGGCCCCAAAATTAAACGGACCACAAACGTACCGTCGTCCCAGTCACGGCGGGAAGAGCGCGAAATTACCGCACTGCACAAACGGTTTGATAAACTGGAAGCCCTGCTTGACTCTTCACTGATCAGCGCAAATCTGGACTATGCCTCCCATCCGGCCTTTCAGCAGCTGGTTCAAACCGGAATCAGCACCAGCGTTGTGGCTGGCTGGTTCAGTGATATAATCAAAGAGGGAATTGATCCTTATGAGCAGACGGCCATGTTTATGTCGAAATTGTCGGGCGTGATCCGCGATGCCATCCGATGCGAAACCGACCGGCCAACTCAGAAATTTTTACTCTTTGCGGGACCCGCCGGGGCCGGCAAAACTCACATGATCATGAAACTGACGCAGCACCCTGACTTCATGAAAAAAAAGAGGATTGCAGTGGTGAGCGTGGAAAAACAGGCCGGTGGAAATGCTCCCTACTACACGATATTAAAACCCTTTTGCGAAGACCATAACCTGCCTTTCTACTCCGTAAAAACCGGTGTGGATGTTACCGAAATGCAGTACGAGTGGGAGCAGTACGATCACGTTTTGATAGATTCACCCGCAATGAGCACCCAGCAGGACAACTCATTCCGACAGTACTGGAAAATACGCCAGGTACTCGCATCGCTCAAACCACTGGAAGTGCATTACGTGGTAAACGCATCGCTGAACAAATTTTATTTCCGGGAGTCATCAGCCGTGAATCACCCGCTGCAGCCCGACTATATTGCCATCACCCACCTGGATGAGGTGAGTCAGTGGGGCCCTGTCCTGCCTTTTATGAAAGAGATGGGATGCCCGGCGAGATATGTGAGTAACGGGGAAACGCTGCCTGACAGCCTTCAGAAATTCAACGCGACGTGGTTTGCTCAACAAGTGCTAAAAAACTAATCGATATGAACAATACAACTTCAACTGATTCTCCATTTGTGATGGCCGTTGTAAGTGGCAAAGGTGGTGTTGGGAAAAGCATGACCAGCGTAAACAGTGCGGAAATGCTGCAAAACCTGGGGTACTCTGTTGCATTGATTGATGCCGATATCGGCCTTTCGAACTGTGCAACGCTGATGAACGAGCAGGTGTCATTTACTGTGGCGCACTGGATCAAGGGTGAGTGCAGCCTTGAGGATCTGCCACAAATGACCGGCGATATCACACTGGTAACCGCATCGAACGATCCCGGACACCACACGTTTGATCCCGAGCTGATGGCAGACGCGCTCGACCAGGTGATGAAGTACGTGGCACCCGCTATGGATTTTATTCTGATTGACACCCCGGCCGGCGTCGGCGAAATGACGCTCTGGGGACTCGACAGGGCACACGTTGGTGCACTCATTCTTGTGGATGAACCTGCGGCCGTATCGGATGTCTACAGGTTGTGTAAATATATCTATAAGCTCGACCCGCACTACAACTTCGCCGGTATCGTAAACTTTGCGGAAGATGAAGAGTCCGCACAGAGTACAATTGGCCGCTTTAACAACATTTTGAATTACTTCATGGAGAAAAAGATCCCTGCCCTCGGTTTTGTGCCGGCGAGCATTGCGATCAAAAATTCCGTGAAAGATCAGCAGACAATCCTGGCGGGGAATCCCGGCGATCCAATACTTCACGAATTTCGATATATCGCGGAAAACATTGCGGGAATGGCCGGTAAAAACATCAAACCGCAGGCTGAAGCCGAACCAAAACCAGCACTCTAATTAAACAGGGACTCCACTATGTTAATACGGCTTATTTCTGTTATATCACTTTTTCAATTTATGCTTTTACTTCTTTCGGGCACCGATACAAGCGTGGCTCTCTACAGAAGTATTCTGGTATTCACCATTCTATTCACAGTTGTTTATATGGGCATTTTCTTTTTGAATGTAATTCGTGGCAACACGGATGTTGATCCCGATACTGTGGAAGAGATGAAGAAAAATAAATCGTCTAATAACAAGTCTGAAACTAAAACGGAGGGTAGACATGGGTAATGTATCACTACAGGAACTCATCGACTCATATTGCACACATCCGGCTCCCGGTCTTCGCAATTCAATCATCAGCAAATCTATGCCGTTGATTCGAAGCATTATTGGAAAAATTAACCGGCCGGATCAACCATTAACACAAAGAGAAGACCTGGAAAGCGCCGGCATCAGCGGCCTCATTCAGGCGCTGGATTCATACGACTGCTCCAAAAATATTCAGTTCAATACGTTTGCGTATTACAGGATACGGGGCAGCGTGATTGATTACCTGCGAAAGATTGACCAGCTGCCGCGAAAACAGCGCAAAAATTACGGCCAGGTACAGGAGGTCATTCAAAGAAAATCTCAGGAACTGGGGCGCGAGCCAAGCGAAGAAGAGATTGCCAGGGAACTGGATATGACGCTCGACGAGTACCACCAGCTGCTCACCTATGTGCAGCAGCGGAACGCCCTCTCACTCGATAACACCTTTGATGAGGATTCCGGTACTTACTACGAAATTCATGCCGACCCCGACAGCGTAACGCCCGACAGCAACCTGGAGAGAAAAGAGGTGGCAGAAAGCCTGAAACGGAAAATCGGTCAGCTCGAGGAGCGTGACCGCCTTATCCTCACTCTTTATTATTACGAGGATATGACCATGAGCGAGATTGCCCTGCTCCTGGAACTTTCCGAGGCCCGAATCTCCCAAATTGTTGGAAAACTGCTGATTCAGCTTAAGTCGGACCTGATGGGTGAGGAGGTATTTCAGAGTATCTAAAAACGGATACACACTGTATTCTGCCATAACCGTCGGTTTCCCTTAAAAAACTCTAACGGCTAACAAGTTGAGTTTTCTTTGGTTATACCGATAATAATAGTATTCTGAAAGGGAAGCAGAACAGCGACCCTCTGCGGATCCGGGGATAACACCTCCGCAGATAATATTCGGTGAATACGTTATGGCAATTTTTTCTAAAATATCGAGACTGAATCGCATTCCCCAGCTTTTGAATCAAAAGCGGGAAGCAGAGATGGAGGAGAAACGAAAAAAGCGAGAGGACTCCTCCGAACGTCCCCCATTCCGCCAGTATATTAACACGGTTCGCACCGAATCGAAACGCCCCTCTTATAGTGAAGCTGTTGATCCTGAAACTGTACGTGCCAGACGCCAGGGTATCGGACGGCGGTTAGACGTGTTCGCTTAAACGGACACCCAACTCATAAACCGTACAGATATTTTTTACGAAATGATACCCGCATCTGCTTTGCTACCCTTGTTCCTTAATAATTTTTGTAGACTTTTCTCCTGAAAATTGGTAGAGTACGCCCGAAAGATTCTGTCCACAAAACATTACGAACCTCTCTTTACCCAATGATTTTACGATATCTCAATTACGTCATGATTTTTCTTTTTGCACTTTCAGCGGCTGTGCAATTTAATGATCCCGATCCGGCCGCATGGGCTGCCATCTATCTTGCATCAGCCATTATATCGCTGCTGTTTGCCCTTAACAAGCTCCGCCCCGTTTTAGGGTGGCTGGTTGCGGCGATCACAATTGTTTGGGCTCTCACCATCACCCCGGATCTTACGGTAACCGGTTTTCAGCATATGTTTGAGGAGATTCAGATGCGATACCCGGGAGTAGAAGCCGCCAGGGAATTCAGCGGACTGATCGTCATGGCGTTTTGGGCCGGGTTACTGTCCTGGAACGTACAGCACAGCTCAGAGTGACATTTTTTGAATACCGCGACGGAAGCTATCATAAGGGTATGGAATCTATGACATAATTCTGCCTCTACGAGTTCAAGTTCCCGTACTTTATCCGATAGGGCGTTAACCAAAATAGAGAGGCGACTCTGCAGCGAATGATTTTTTATGATATTGAAACTGACTCCTTTAACTGGGACCGGCAAAGCTCAGAAAACGATGGGGAGTCCTGGGTTTTACTGTGGTCTATTATGTATGAAAGGGCTGATTGAACGTTGAATTTCAATAACTTACGGTAAAATAATTTTCCCGGTTCAGCTATCACCCGATCAAAAAATACCCCGCCTTCTATGCGAGAGACGGCCCAAAGTTTGTCATCCCTCGCCTGACGCACTCATTTTTTGAACACGTAGCGCCAGCGGAGTGAAATCTCCCATCGCTAATATAGAAAGGAGAGACAGATCGTGGCGCGGTATGACGGAACTGATTGTAAAGGTCTATATTGAACACTCTTTTTGGACTTCTTTTTGAGACGATTTACAAATGTAAGAGTTGAACTCAGGTTATATAGTCATTCGGTGTCTTTCCGGAACGCGAATGAACGCTCATTGTAGTCACAGTTACCAGTATCAGGCCCATGCCCAAAAGTTGTAAACCGTTCAGGCTCTCACTTAAAACTACAACGCCAAACAGTGATGCGGTCACCGGTTCCACCATAGCAACAATGGAGGCCACTGCCGGTGCAGTATAATTAAGGCCAATTACATACAGTACGAACGACAGTCCCGCACCAAGTATACCGAGCGCCGCGAACATGGGCCAATCCTCAGTTCCCAAAACTTCAGTAACCCCGCCGATACCGGCCGGCCAGATCAGGATAAGCACAAGTACCGTAAAAGCGATGGAAAGAATGGCCTGCGGACTTCCGTGGGGCGCCGCATACTTGAAACCAAAGATGAAAAGCGCGTACGATATTCCGGCAAGAAGACCGGCTCCAACACCGAGAAGTGTAATTCCACCGCCACCAATATCATAGATCTCTGTGAGTAACACAATTCCCAGCATCACCACTACGATGGCCGTCCACTTTATCGGAGTTGGTTTTTCGAGCTTCAAAGCAAAAGACGCCAGGTAGACAAACACCGGAGCACAGTACATCAGCGTAGCTGCAACAGCAACACTCCCCTGTTCGATACTCACAAAATAGAACCCAAAATTCCCGGCTACACCAAGCCCGGCAATTGCAGACCAAAACCATACCCGGCTGTTTGATAGCCCGCTTTTGCCCGGCTGACCTATCAGCCACAGAAGAACAAACAGCAGGCCAATTGCACCCCGGTAGAACGAAACTACAAACGCACTCCAGCCATCAGCTATGAGAATACCACCAATTCCGCCGGATAATCCCCAGAAAAGAGCCGCAATTACAACATCTGCTGCACCCGAGCTTAGAAATTGTTTTGGCTTTTTCATGATCAGTTAGATGGCCGATGAACACACCACCGCATTACAGAAGTGAAATCTGGGAATTATTCCATTTCAGTTTAAGAGTTGGTAACTGGAATTCAAAACGTAG
>JAWLEH010000039.1:24195-29075 GCA_041686215.1 Balneolaceae bacterium
GAAAAGTTTTGGTATTACTCCCGGGAAGATCAAAATAAAGCCGGATCTGTGTACTTCTGTTGATACCGGGTTCTTTTTCCCAAATGAACAGAATCTCTTTCGGAGAAAATAAACTTCGTCTACAATTCTCCGGTCATCATCCTGTCATGCGCATAATCCACCGCTCTTGCTGTAAGGGCCATATAAGTGATGCTGGGATTTTGAGTACCGGCGCTGGTCATGCAAGAGCCGTCCGTTACAAATACGTTGGGCACCTCATGCATCTGGTTCCAGCGGTTGAGCACGCTTGTAGACGGATCACGTCCCATCCGGGCAGTACCCATTTCATGAATACAGGCACCCACTGCCGTGGCATTATTGCTGGATGTGATATTGACACACCCCGCCGCCTCCAGCATCTCAACAGCGCATTGTACGCCGTGTTCGCGGAGTTTCTCCTCGTTCTCGCGAAGCTGGGCATCAAACGTGATGATGGGCATGCCGTATGGATCGGTTTTATTGAAATTGAGATACATCCGGTTCTCGTGGTAGGGAAGCAGTTCACCAAAACAGGTCATGCTGATTTGCCAGGCGCCCGGCTGAAATACAATGTTTTTCAGCTCCTCACCGATTACACCCTCCGGAAAAGAGGGGATTCTCTCAGCCTGTCCCTGGTACCCGAAGCCTCTGAGGTAGTTGCTCTGTTGTGTCTCTTCGTCAATATTAGTAAAACGTGGGATATAGAATCCGCCTGGTTTTCGCCCGGAGTAGTAGGAGTTTTCCAGTTCCGGCAAAATGCCGGCCGCCCCCATTCCGTAGTGATGATCCATCAAATTATGCCCCAGTTCGCCACTGGTATTCCCCAGTCCGTTGGGAAATCTTTCCGACCGGCTGTTCAGCAAAATGGCCGTTGACCCCACCGTGCTTGCATTGCAAAATATGATACGCGCCGTTATCTCCGTTTCCTCCCGGGTCTCGGCGTCAATCAGGCGTACACCTGTGGCTTTACCCGACTCCTCGTCATAAATAATCTCTTTTACAATACTATGAGGACGAATCGTAAGGTTACCCGTTTCTTCAGCTACAGGCAGGGTTGCCGCCTGACTGCTAAAGTAGGCCCCGAATGGGCATCCCCGCCAGCATCGGTCCCGCGCCACGCACTGCCCGCGATTGCCTTTATGCACCTCCGGGTCGTATTCAGAAAGATTGGCAATCCGCCCCGGAGTAACCACCCGGCCGGGATATTTCTCCGCGACAGCTTCACGCAGATATTGTTCAGCACAGTTTAACGGAAATGGCTTTAAAAATTTACCGTCGGGAACCTGCTTCAGACCTTCTGCCTGGCCGCTGATACCCACAAACGGCTCAACGTAGTCGTACCATGGCTCAATATCCGAATAGCGGATGGGCCAGTCGATGGCAATCCCCTCCTTCTGGTTGGCTTCAAAATCAATATCGCTGAGACGGTAGCAGTGCCGTCCCCACATCAGCGAGCGCCCGCCCACATGGTGTCCCCGTATCCAGTCGAACCGGGAATCCTCATCATACGGGTACTCATCATCCTTGTTGATCCAGTGTTTATTATCCTGCCGGACCCACCATGGGAGTCTGTCCTGTTTGCTGTAGTGCTCCTCTACTTCTTCGCGGGGAACCCTGTTTTGATGAGGAAGATCCCATGTATCATCATTCGCTGTGGGATACTCTCCGTGCCTCACCATCCGGCCGCGCTCCAGCACGATGGTTTTATATCCTTTTTTGCAAAGCTCCATTGCCGCATATCCGCCGCTGATTCCCGAGCCAATTACTATTGCGTCAAATTCTGTAGATTCAGTTCTTTTCATCTTAAATAGCCCAGGCTTTGTTGTTTACTTCATCCGTTGTGATGCACGGTTTATATTCTTCAGGTATCGGCAGGTAATTGAGATACTCCTCACCAATTTCTTCGGTTGAGAGGTAGTAGGCAATCGTCTGTTGTTTCAATTCTTTATAACCAAGGCGGGCATTTTCCACCTCTGTGTCCGGGGTTAGCTCCAGGTTTTGAAGGAGAGTAACGCGTTCAGCCTGATCGAGCCGCGGAAATGATTCTGTAGACAGGTAGTTTTCCAGTTCTTCCCACTGGTTTCTGAAGTTTTCTTGAAACTCCGGATCAAACACAAGGCCGATCATCGAATCGATTGTGTGATGAACATTTACCTCCGTTGCCGACGGGCTGTCCGTCCGGGGTAAAATCGTATCGGTTAAAAGTGTTATAAGCTCAAACTCATCGGAATCAAAAAAGTGCAGCTCGGCCTGACTCCCTGCAGGGCTTGAACAACCCGTTAAAAAAACGGAGGTGAATGATGTGGATAAGGCACCGCCTGTAAGCAAGGCGGTATATTTGAGCATGTCGCGTCTGTTCATGGGAACGGGGCTAAGCGTGTGTATGGTAGTTTAAGAGCGGGCTCCGCAAAAAGGTGAGGGCCGGTTGTGGGATAAAACATCAAACTTATTTTTATTTAATCAATCTATAAAAATCTTTCTAAACTGCAAGTGATAAAAACAGCCGGGAGTGTCCTTCTCTTATGAGCAAACAAGGAGCACCATTGATGCCATAGTCTAAAGTACTCGGCTACGGAAATTATGCCCCTGCCTTGGCACTAAAGATTCAGTAAAATCAATCATTTTAATAGCTCAAAAATAGTGTTAACAGATTTTGGGCAAGATGAGGTGCTCGAGATTAGATTACTACGTAACTTTTGCACGACACTACTTATTTTTCTTTTTATGATTTTCATCCTTGCCGGTGGGTGGCCGATACTCCTGGAATGCAATTTTCAGAAGGTTTACAATATTGTCGTTTTCTTCGGGATTCATATGCGTATCGATACCGTAGGTAATATCGCCAGGACTATTGACCTCGGCATACGTTCCGGAGAGTCGGTCCCAGATCGCAAAAATGTTTCCGTAGTTGGTGTTGGTGAGCGGCTGTGTATAGTGTTGGTGCAATTTATGCATGTTTGGCGTGATGAATACATAAGATAGCGCCCGGTCTACCTTGCGCGGCATGTAGAGCGAAGGTTTGTGCTTTTCAAACCGAAGTCGAAACACCTCCTTGAGATGGGTATAAACTCTAAAAAAACTGTCAAAATTACTCCCAAGAACAGAGAGACTGCGAATACAAGTGCGTTTATATGGGCAATTATGAATCTACTCCGATCTCAAGGTCATGTCTCCAAACTGAATCAGGTTTTTCTTGCGCATCCATTCGGAGATGGCCAGGCAGAGTATTGCGGGGCCAATAAAGTGAAGGACTGACACATAGAGAAGAATATCCCAGCTAAAACCCATGGTGGTAAAGGTGAAAATCTGGCCCACAAACCCGGCTGTGCCCATGCCGGCGCCTTCCGGGTTATTTTGAAGCTGAAAGACCATCGTGGCCAGCGGGGCGAGCAGAGCACCTGCCAGGGTAGGTGGAATTAAAATCAGCGGGTTTTTGATGACATTCGCAATTTGCAGCATGGATGTACCGACTCCCTGCGCAATCAATCCGCCAATTCCATTCTCCCGATAGCTGCTTACGGCAAATCCGATCATTTGTGCGGAACATCCAACCGTGGCTGCTCCTGCTGCAAGTCCATCCAGGCCAATCATGATGGCAATAGCCGCGCTGGAGATCGGGGCGGTGAGCGCTATGCCCATCAACGCGGCAACCAGGATCCCCATCCAGAACGGATGCTGATCTACCGACCAGTTCACCAGCTCGCCAAACGCCACCAGTCCCCGATCGATAAATAGCCCAAGATACTCCGCAGCAAAAAAACCGACAAGTATAGTAACCAACGGTGTGATGATGATATCCACCCGGGTAGAGCCAGAAACGAGTTTCCCAATTTCTGTTGCCAGCAGTGCAGCTATATAAGCCCCGGCGGGCCCCCCGCTTGCCGCCCCGAAGGCCCCGGCAGCGGCCGACGCAAACAGCACAAGTGGCGGAGCTTTCAGCCCGTATGCAATGGCAACACCAATAGCCGGTCCCATCATATCCATCGCCACCTGGCCGGCAGAAACCATGAATTCGATATTGAACTGCTGACCGGCGGTGCGAATAATCAGCCCGATGATGAGCGAGGCGAACAATCCCAGCGCCATATAGGAAAGTGCCGTAACGAAATAGGTTTTTAAAGAGAGATCAATCCCCTTCTTTTTCAGAAACTGCTTCACAGATGTATTTTGAGTTAAATGATTCGGGGTTGTGTTGCCGTTTGATAATGTACAAAATGTAATATGGTATTTTCAGATCGGATGGTTAACAGAAATTTTTTATGTTTGCTGCAGCAATTCAACTTGAATCAGCATTTCACTTACTTATTTATGAAGGTTCGGTTTTTCATCACAGCAATCTTTCTGCTGATCCCATTTCTGCTCACCGGCCAGAACCGTGAAGAACCGGAATTTGGTCTGAGCCTTCACGGCGGTTTGTTTCCGGAATTCACATTGGATGGAAATGAATTTGCAGAGAGTCCAATTTTTGATCTCCGTGCACATCTGTATGATCAAAAACATACCCGTCTTGAGTACACCCTGAACTACACCAGGGGGTATCACCCTTCGGTCTCCTACTCCTATGGGTTGTCGGTCGGCTATCGCCTTCGGTTAGGGGACAGCGGGGTGCTGAAAACAAGCTTAGGAATTGAAAATTACAAGCTGAGAGACCGTGAGTGCCGTTCTACTGTCAGGACGATTCTGAATGCGATCTTTGATGTTGATGACTCCTGCAGTGATGATGTTCATGCGTCGTTTAACCCGGCTGTAGCTCTGGAAGTAAACATTGCCGGCCCGGTTTGGTTTGTTGTTGAAGCCACCTACCGGGCGATGCTGAGCAGCACCGCGTACGAAAAAGAGCGGATTCTTGAAACGACCCCGGA
>JAWLEH010000148.1:0-6775 GCA_041686215.1 Balneolaceae bacterium
TAACATGTATTTACCGGCACATATCTGTTGTTGCCGAAGTCCGATAATAATCCAATCATTCCGCCAAAGCAAATAATCACAAGGTTTTGCCTGAATAATATTTATCGGCAAGTTCAGATTGTTTGAAAGAGGGTTATGTAAAACTTTAAAAATGACAGCCCCGGTTTTGCTAAGACTTCTGAATAAACCTCCGATAAAATTCTCATTGTAAATAAGTTCAGAGAGCTTTAAGATGAAAGGAAATCATCACGCATAAGATCGTCTATGGACAGCAGAAAAGTGTATGTAACCCGGGTGGCCCTGACGGTTGCACTTGGCGGGTTTTTGATGGGGTTCGACGCATCCGTTATCTCCGGGGTTGTCAGGTTTATCGAGCCGGAGTTTGGTCTTTCAAAACTGCAGCTGGGCTGGGCGGTGGGATCGCTTACTTTAACTTCCACGCTGGGTATGCTGTTTGCCGGACCGTTAAGCGACCGGCTTGGCCGACGCACAACGCTTAAAATTGCAGCGGTACTGTTTGCTATTTCTGCTATTGCATCAGCCTTAGCTCAGACGTTCTGGTTCCTGGTCATCGCGCGAATGCTGGGCGGGTTTGGCGTCGGTTTTGCTCTGATCATTCCGCCCATGTATATCGGTGAAATTGCACCCCCCAAAATCAGGGGACGCCTGGTGAGTTTCAATCAGCTGAACATTGTGGTGGGAATCTCCGCTGCCTTTTTTACCAACTATTTGATTCTGCAGTGGGCGCAGTCGGAAGCGGCATGGGCTCAGGCGTTAATGATAGATGAACACACCTGGCGCTGGATGCTGGGACTTGAGACGTTGCCGGCCATCATCTTTTTTATCGGACTCTATTTTGTCCCGAAGAGTCCGCGCTGGCAGATAATGATTGGCAACAGGGAGGATGGAGAAAATACCCTCACTCAGATTGTAGGCCCGCAGAAAGCCAAAAAGCAGGTTGATGATGTAGTTCAAAGTCTTGAGGCGGATAAAGAGAAAGAAAAGGTTTCGATCAAAGAGATCTTCCATCCCTACCTGAGATATGTGCTTCTAATTGGGGTGACCCTTGCCGTTCTGCAGCAAATTACCGGGATAAACGCTGTATTCTTTTACGCTCCGGTCATTTTTGAACAGTCGGGAATCGGAACGGATGCGTCCTTTATGCAGGCCGTTCTGGTGGGATTAACAAACCTGCTGTTTACCATTATCGCCATTCTGTTTATTGATAAACTTGGAAGAAAGCCCCTGCTTATTATTGGTCTCACAGGAATAACCCTGATGATGATGCTTCTGGCCTATGGGTTCAATGCGGCAACCTACGAGCTGGATGAGGAGAGTATTCAGACCATTGAGGCACCCGTCAACCTGGACCTTTTATCTGCGAATATGGCCAATATCACTTATGATGATGATGTTCAGTTCAGAGCCGCACTCACTGAAACACTGGGGCCTGAAGCAGCCGTTGAGTTTGAGTCGCAGATCATTACGGCCGCCATCGATATCAACCCGAATTTGATATTATTCGCAATCCTCGGATTTGTGGCATTCTTCGCAATTTCATTGGGCCCGGTGATGTGGGTGATGTTCTCGGAGCTGTTTCCGCTTCGTGTGAAAGGATTTGCAATCTCCTTTGCCGGCTTTATCAACTCGGCCATTAGCTTCCTGGTGCAGCTCGTGTTTCCTTGGGAGCTGGCGACACTGGGCAACAGCATGACCTTTTTACTCTACGGAATTTTTGCCCTGATTGGACTTTTCTTTGTCTGGAGAGTGGTACCGGAAACGAAGAATAAATCCCTGGAAGAACTCGAAGAGCAACTGGTTGTAAGATCATGAGAGAAAGTAAATCAGCAGCTGTTCTGGTGAATTACATGATTTCTCTATTTCAAATTACGTGTAGTGACAGTAAACATTTATCTGAATCAATAATGCTTTAAAAAGCAGACACTGCAACGGTAGATTTCTGGAATTGTAACCAAACAGAAGTATGAGGGTGTATGAGACAGAAGTTTTA
The DNA here is from genome assembly GCA_041686215.1 of Balneolaceae bacterium. Taxonomy (GTDB): domain Bacteria; phylum Bacteroidota; class Rhodothermia; order Balneolales; family Balneolaceae; genus SW132. The sequence continues at coordinate 2,012 of JAWLEH010000148.1, forward strand.
GTGGCTTTTATAAACGCAACAGAAAATGGTTATGCTCCGAGAGAAATATGGAGACGCCGGATAAGTTTCCTGTCGGTGAGGAAGCACTCTTTTTTTCGAAAAGGTAGGGGAATCGCTCCAATCATTTGATTGAATCATAAAGAATACCCTGACGCACTATCAGTTCTATTTACGATGATATCCTTCTATCACGGTTCAATTTTATTGATGTCCTGTATCAATAACAAATAGGGAATTTGGGGGCTAAAATTTGTATTTTTGATGGAGTCAAACAAGAATATAAAAACAAAAATATCATATAGTTATGAGCGCAAAAAACAGAATAGGACTCGACACTAATAAGACAAAACAACTGGCTGAAAAGCTGAACATTTTACTTGCGAACTACTCCGTGTTTTATCAAAACACGAGAGGGTATCACTGGAACATTAAAGGGGATACTTTCTTTGAGCTTCACGTTAAGTTCGAAGAGCTCTATAACGATTTGGTCATAAAAATTGATGAGGTGGCCGAGCGAATTCTGACGCTGGGGTACACGCCTGAGCATCAATACTCAGAATACGTGAAAGTCTCCGAAATTTCTGAAAGTGCGAAAGAGAGTGACGGGAAAAAAGCGGTGAACCATATCCTCGACTCCTTCAAGGTTACGTTAAAGCTACAGCGTGAAATCCTGGATCTGTCAGATGAAGCGGACGATGAGGGTACGAACGCACTAATGAGTGACTACATCAGCGAGCAGGAGAAACTGGTCTGGATGTACTCTTCATATGCGGGAGGATAGTTCCCGAACATCCTATGTCAGTTTACCCGTATTATTTACGAGTGTACGTGTGGTTCAATTAAAAGCACGAAAAGTGTTGTACATATACAGAATGGATAGCCGCCCGGGTTTGAGCTACAGGTTTCGCGGCGTTCCGGGCGTAGCGATTATCATGACGTGAAATTTTGCTGTGAGCCTGGTGTATAATCCGGGTTAAGTTGTAATGCCGGTGTGGTTGTTTCCGCATCGGCATCTTTTTTTGATTTTCAGCAGGTTCCGCTGCACAAAGTAAAGAACCAAACACTGAAGGTACGATTTACCCTGTAAAACCGGTTTTCTAACCTCTGAATACAAAGGCGTCAAGCTCCAGTCAGTGCCATAAGTATGTTACACGAATGTTGGAAATCACTGTTCCAAAATCAATCTCTTAATGACCGGCTTATCGCTCTATTGGTTAGTATACCATGGGAAAATGAAATTGAATCAGTAGAATAGTGGTAGGCCTGCAGTTCCGGCTGTATATTGTGCGAAATGAATCTGAAGTTACGTCAGAAATATTCATGGACAGAAAACAATATCGCCTTCTTTTTTCGGCTGCCTGCCTGGGGTTGATGCTCTTTGGTTTTACCATCACCATGATCGGTTCCATTATGCCCGAAATCATGCCCCGTTATGGAATTTCCAGATCAGAGGCGGGTATGCTTTTTATGTTTCTGAACTTTGGTATCCTTATGGGATCGTTCATATTTGGCCCCATCGCCGATCGTTACGGCTACAAAGCATTACTTATCATCTGCTCAGTTATGATCCTGATTGGAATCGAGGGAGTTGCTTTTTCACCGACGTTCTCTCTTCTCTCACTCTTTATTCTGCTTTTTGGCGTTGGCGGGGGAATTATGAACGGGGCCACGAATGCGCTGGTATCCGATATCAGCGGAACCGATCGCAGCGCCGGACTCACATTTCTGGCGGCTTTTTTTGGCCTTGGCGCTTTTGGAGTTCCTCTTATCCTCGGCCTGCTACTTCATCTTTTTTCCTATACGGCAATCGTCTCCTCTCTGGGGATCATTGTTATCGCAGCTATCGTGTTTTTTCTGCTTCTTGATTTTCCCGAGGCAAAATTCAAAGACAAATTTCCCGTGAAGAAAGCTCTGCTGATGCTGAAAGAGCCGACTCTCCTTTTACTGGCCGTGATTCTGTTTCTTCAAAGCGGCATGGAGAACGTAATGGGGGGATGGTCGGCCTCCTATTTGAACGAAATTCTGAATGTAGAACCATCCCGTTCGGTTCTTTTACTCTCTTTCTTTTGGCTTGGGATGATGGTTTCAAGGTTGCTGATCAGTAAACTTCTGAAACGGGTTTCTGTGGCATTTGTTCTAAAAGCCAGCGTTGGAGTGGCGATGTTGGGCATTGTGTCCCTGCTTCTAAGCGGAAGTGTTGCCCTTTCAACCGCAAGTCTGTTTGTGATCGGGATGGGATTTGGTTCCTGTTTCCCACTGGTTCTGGGTTTTATTGGCGGACTTTATCCCGACATGTCGGGCACCGCGTTTAGTATTGCGTTTAGCATCGCGTTGTTGGGCGGAATGTCTATGCCATACATTACAGGGATTTTTAGTGATCTGTTTGGGATTGAGCAGGCCTTTCTCATCATACCCATATCCCTCATGCTGTTTTTTGGGTTGATATCAGTGGTTCTTCGGAGACTGTCATTACAGCATGCAAATGTTTGATCTGCGATAAGTTTGCCACTGAGGCACAGAGAATCACTGAATATTTTTCTGTGGCAAACATAATCAGACGAAAGTGAGTGATGGGAAAAGAGCCGCGGATAGCATTCTGAACTCTTTCTAAAGTTACGCTAAAGCTTCAGCTGAAGATTCTTGATCTTTCGGACGAAGCCAATGATGAGGGCACCAACGCGCTGATGAGCGACTACATCAGCGAGCGGGAGCAACTCCACTGGTATGGATGTACTCTTCTTACGCCGGCAAGTAGATCTCAGGTAAAAAAACAAATTGCAATGCCGGCGTGGCCTATAATATGGCGGCATTTTTTTAAATTTTTTGCGTATAAATTGCTTGTTTGTAAATAACGGAGTTAAACAATTTTGTCCATGAATTCTTATGCATGATTACACACCCGAAAAGGCCCCTGGTCCCATTATGCCCCTTCACAGCGTTTCAAGCCGTACGATTTGACTGTTACCAATAAACAGGTTCAGTTTGTACCAATAAATTTGATATTCCACACATACGCTACCGAATTGGCAGCTTCAAATATCAGTTTTTCCATGTCGAACTCATTGATGATGCCGCCGGCACATCGGTTCTCCATAGATCGGTATTTTCTTTGATTCTTCTGATTCGAACATGCTCATGCAGGCACCCGCGTCACAAACTGTATGGCTTGCCTCACGACGAAACCGCTTTTGGGTTTTCCTGAAATAAGGTTCCGATTACCCATTAGATTCTAATAGGACTGCGAATTTCTGCAGTCCATGATTTACTCGATTTTGATTCCCATTCATTTATATTCAATATCACCGTAGCTGGCAGATTCATATCCATCATTTTCATGGGGCAAACTAAAAATAGGTGTTCAGGAGGACTAATACTCCTCTTTATCAGTGATTTTACCATCCAAAAGCTGTATCTGCCGGTCCGTTTCGTAGGATAGAGAATCATCGTGTGTTACCATAAGTATGGTTTGATCGAACTCCCGCGTAAGATTCTTTAGCATATTGAAGACCTTCATGGCGTTCTTTGAATCAAGGTTTCCGGTGGGTTCATCACAAAAGATGATGCGCGGTTCATTAATAAGGGCCCGTGCGACGGAAACACGCTGCTGCTGTCCGCCAGACAACCGGTTCACTTTTTTCGTAGCCTGGTCAGATATGCCCAGCAGATCAAGCTTTTGCATGGCCCTGTCTTCAAGTTCTTCGGGAGGCAATTCACCAAGTTTAAGTCCCGGCAGCATAACGTTATCCAAAGCGGTGAAATCAGCCAGTAAATAATGAAACTGAAAGATGAAGCCGATTGATTTATTTCGTAAATGCGCGAGCTTCTGATTAGGAAGTGATTTATATTCAACCTCATTAAACAGAACCTTGCCCTGATATTCGCGGTCGAGTGAGGATAAGGCATATAAAAGGGTTGACTTTCCGCTGCCGGAAGGGCCAATAATTGCGGCAAATTCCCCTGAGTAGATCGACAGGTTTATATCCTTGAGTACGTGAAATTCTACCGGCTCGTAGAAATATTTATTCAATTCTATTGCTTCTAAAACCTTTTTCAAAGCTATTGGGATCTGATAATATTTATGGGGTCAACTTTAGAGGCCTTCTTAGCCGGCAGGTAACCGGCAATTCCGGTGGCCAGAAGTCCAAAGGCAAATGCAAGCAGGTAGAAAGACGGGTCAAAGTTGATATTTAAATATTCAGATGATACAAAGCCCTCAATATTTGTGGGTATGATTGATGCAATCCATGAGAGCACAAAGCCCGTCAACAGTCCGATTAACCCTCCCAGAAAACCGATTATGAGAGCCTCCAGTAAAAAAACATTCCTGATATCAATGTCGGTGTATCCTATTGATTTCAAAATGGCGATGTCATTCATTTTTTCATAAATCATCATTGAAAGGATATTAAAAATACCGAAACCTGAAACCAGCAGTATGGATATGATTACCAAATAGGTAACAATATTCTGAATCCTGAAGACGCTGAAAATATCTTCGTTGGCCTGCCTCCAATCCTCAGTCGTAAATCCAAAACGAGATTCAAATTCACGGGCCATTTCACCGGATTCATCCACATTTTCCAGTTTTATATTGATATCTGTGATGTAATTTCCTGTCACGTTCATCAGCTTTTGACCGTTTCGGATAGTGCTGTAAGCGCGACTGTCATCAAGATCCCGAAGTCCGGTTTCAAGAATACCAACCACCTTCATTTGCAAAGCTACGCCGCCGGGTGAAACTACCGTGATGTTGTCATTGAGGTC
>JAWLEH010000040.1:0-12828 GCA_041686215.1 Balneolaceae bacterium
GAGACTTCCGAAGTCTGCGTGCTTGTTGTAAAAGTGAGAATTATAAAAGAGACTGAGCATTCATACAGCCAGAAAAGACTTCGGAAGTCTTTGAGTGCCCGATACTTTATCATTGACACGACACTAGCTTAAATAATTTAGACATTTAATCCCTCTCTATTAAATAGAGAGGGATTTAGGATGAGTACGCAAGGGAAACCTAAATTATTTAATCGGTGTTCGATGAATTATACATTTTTGGACAGCCTCACTTTAATGACTCCAAAAAGCACATTATTAATCCAACTCAGGTTAATAATCATATTTCCAGCGCAGGTCTACTCCCTGCCGGCTGTCGTCACCCTGGAGGATAATCAGTTCCAGGTTGTCCCGAAGCATGTATTCCAGCATAAACAGGGTTTTAGGTGTTGTACTCACTTCATTAATTAGCGCAAAGAACGTTCGGCGATTCAGGTACCAGCCGGTCAGAATGGAAGTGTTGCTGTCGGAACTTGCCCGGGAGTTGTCAATCTGAACCACGTCAATTCCCAGCCGCTGAGATGCCAAAATTTCCACCCTGTCGAGCAGTACATCCAGGGCAACATCCGTAGCGCTTGGTCCGCTGCCGCTGCCGGCAACCGCCTGTTCCCAGGATTCCAGTTCATAAAACGGCTTCCCAAACACTGTGTAGCTGATGATATCCTGCAGTTCCATCTCCGGCTCGCTTTCAAATCGGAACTCCGGATCTTGCGCCCTGCCTTCAATCACGTAAAATATTTTCACATCCGTTCGGGCCTGCGGCGGCTCGTAAACGGTACGTATGTTTAACTCGGGATTTTCAATATTCCCGGAAAAAGTGACTGTTGCTTCATCAATTTCGAAATTTTTGCCGAGGGGCCGTGCATATCCCCGCACGCCTTCAAGCTGACCAAACATTTCGGGCTCTTGTTCTGCTTGTTTAAGAAGATCTACCTGGCCTCCAAGCTCTATTTCAAGATCCAGGTACTGACGATTGCGGATGAAAAACTGCCGGTCAAATCCAACATCCATCTCTATTTCCATTGCCTCGTACAGGTCAAGCGGCTCCGCGGCCTCTTCACCCTCAAGCTCCACATCTTCAACGGCCCGTTCACCAAAGTTTTGAAGTGTAACAAATCCTCTAAGAAAAGAGAGAGAGCCGTTTAATTTAGGCGACTCGGGCGTTCCGGTAAGTTGTGCCTGCAAATCAACAATTGCATTGGCTTGTGAGGTATTAAACACCCGAAACTGATCCCCCCTGAAAGAGAGGTTTATTTGGCCCGGCGTAAGGTTCTCCATATCCACCGATCCCGACGCACGAATTCGTCCGGGACCACTCTGCATGCTAAACTGCTCCAGGGATATTGCCTCCGGAGAAACATTCAGCCCACCCCGGATATTGTTGATCGTAATACCGGACGGCACAACCCTCATCTCACCGCCTGACAATTCGATCTGTCCGTTGGCAAGAGGCTCCCCTAATGTTCCTTCAATACTCAGGTCACCATCCAGGCGTCCGGCTACTTGCCTGAGAACTTCACGGTCTACAAAATCATTTACCAGCGCCAGGTTAAAGTTTCGGGTTGAAAGAGAGACTCTCAGGTTGTCCTCTTCTCCCGGCAACTTAATTTCAGCATTACGCAGATCCAGCATAAAAGGAAGATCTGAATCGAAATCCAGCACGCGCTCATCCCGCGAGATAAGTGACCCGGCAAATTCAGCTGCTTCACGGCTGTGGTTATATCCAATCTGAATCAGCAGAGAATCAGTAGGCACACCGGAAATCTGTCCATCCCTGAATTTAAAATCTCCCTCAAACTCAGGAACTCCTGCCTGGCCCGACATCTCCCCATTAAAACTCAATGTTCCGCGTGTTTCTTCGACCAGGTTACCGGGCATAAATGAGAGCCAGTACGCTGCATCCGTTTCATTCACGTGAAACTCTCCCGAGATATTCCGGTCATAAAACTGGTCGTCAAAGGTTACCGGATCACCCGGCAGATAAGGCACCTGGGCGTATCCCGCGAATAATTCGGCATCTTCGTGCCACCCTTCGACTGAAAAGTTCAGCCACTCATTCTCAATATCTGCATGGATACGCAGTGAATCCATTCGCCCATTCTCGTATTTGAGTGACGAAAGAAAACCTGTTGCGGATACCGTCAAAGAATCGGGCGTGTTTTTAAAGCTGAATCCGCCGGAAAGATATCCGTCCACCATTTCGGCATCCATCAAAGTTCGCTGAAGAACACCGATATTGAGATTTTCCGCGTTAAGCGCGGCCTCCTGTTCCAGACTGTCTGCGTGCGGAACCCACAACTCCAGGAAGGCATCTTCATCTTCCGTCTGCACCCGCATAGTATCCACCGTTAACACCTCTTCGCTGTACTCCATATCAAATGGCCGGGCCAAAACCAGGATTCGCTCTGGAGTTTCAAACTCTACGGTGTTGGTGGTCAGCTGAAATTCATCGCCGAAAAAGCGATATGTTCCGCCATGCTTAAGGCGACTTTCATTACCGTTCCTCAACTCAAAACCAAGGGTTCCCGTTATTTCGTTTTCTGATTGTTTTACCGTTCCGGTAGCTATAAAGTCCTGTACAAGCTGGCCCATCACAACAGGGCGCGCAAGTTCCAGGGAGGCTTCCAGCTCGGGCTCTTCCGTTACCAAAGCTTTTACCGAACCAGCCAGGCTCTCCGAGGTAAAAAGTGAATCCACCATTATATCTGAAAGGTTGAGGCTCCCCCCGAATTCGAGCACTCCTGCATCATTACGGGCCAAATGACCTTCTACGGATCCTTCTGCAGCCAGATTTTCCACACCCAGCAAGGGAGACAACGGGTAGGGATCTTTGATTTGGGATATGAAATCAAGCCGGTTTCCGGGATTGGTTAGTTCCAGCAGATGCTGACGAAGTGAAAATTCTGCATCTGCAATCGGGCTTTCCAACAGGCCTTCATCAATCCGCAATATTTGATCCGAAATTTTAAAGCCGGCTCTTAATGTGTCAATTGGTGCTCCGTTTATAATGGTGGAATCCAGTTCTGCAATGGCGTCAATTCGCATATCTTCCAGAGCAAATGAACGGCCCTCTCCGGTTAGGTGCCCGTTCATGTACGTGGGGAACTCCCCGAAACCGTTCAGGTCAGCTATATTGAAGCTTTCCAGGGCAAAATCAAATGTATATTCCGGGATATCTGCCCAGTTTGTCAGTTCAAAATCTCCCAAAACCCTGCTTTCATTTATCCCTGCAAAAAGGTTTCCGGTGATGTTTTCCGGGGTGATGGTACCCGTGAACCGCATTTCCGAAAATGGTTGGTCTCCAAACTGCCCTCCGGTTATGGTTAATTCTGTCTCTGCAGAAATATTATCCGGTGAGGAACCCCTGCCATCTATTCCGCCCTGAAATGCCAGGGAACTTTCGAGAGCAGGATCTTGCAGCCATGTAGCAAGGTTCATTTCCCCCGATCTCAACTCACCGTTCCACTCCGGCATATCTGAAAGAAGCCCGCGTCCCTGAAGTTCAAATTCAACGGTCTCTGATTTTTTTTGTACCCGTCCATTTGCATCTGCCACGGCATCGCGGTAGGAGTAGTCGAATTGAATGGCATCCAGCGTGAGAGTATCCGCACGGATTCCGTTCGCCTCAAAATCTCCCTGCCAGTCGGCACCGCCGGGATCCATCAGGTTGATCTGCCCGCTGCCCTCGAACCTGGCCGACTCAACCACCGGCAGAGTATCGTCATCCAGTAAAACCGGCGCGTTTAACTCTTCTGCTTCAACAGAAAGCTGATGTAACAGATAGGGATCTGCCACGTTTAAACGTGCATCTGCAGTTACGCGACCACCCGGTCCCGAATCCAGCATAAGTTGTACACCCAAACTCTCCATATCTCCCCGGATTTCGAGACTGGTTTTCAGATCGATTGCCTCGGGAAACGCATCCAGGTAGGCTGCCAGATCCCTTCCGGAAAGCGGATCGGTGACAACTGAACCCCGTACACGATTTGCATCAACTATTTCGGCATTTGATTGTATTAGCGACCGGCCGGTATTGATGACCAGAGATTCAAGCGTTATCCGGTTGTCCATTGCAACTGCCTGCATTGAAAAATCAACAGGTTCAGGCAGCCGTCCTTCCCGCACTTCCAGGTCCATTTGATCCACCGAAGCATACCACCGGTCCGGAAAAACTTCAGCCGCTCCCTGGAAGAAGAGATCTTCAACAGATAGCCGTCCGTCTGGCAGCAGAATATCAGATGAAATATCGATATCGGTATTCTCCAGTACTATGCGGTTCACCTCCCAATAGAGCGGATCGCTTTCATCCGTATCATCCTCTTTAGCGGGGGGAACCAGCTGCTCCACATTCCACGTTGAATCTGCGTTCTGTACAACATTTAGTTTCGCTCCCGAAAGCTCCAGCCGATCCAGGCGGTAGGGAACCCTCAGCAAGGACGGGAGGGTATATTGAACGGAAAGGGAGTCAGCGGATAATACCTGCTCCCGGTTCATATCCGTAACCCGTATATCGCTGATAGTAACCCCAAACAACAGATCGCCCCGTATTGAGCCGATTTCGAGTTCTCCGTTTAGCTGGCTGTTTGCCTGTTCAACCGCAAAATCTTTCACGTAGTCGAGCAGCCAATCGCTTTTCAGAGCCATCCTCAGGCCACCGACCAAAATAACAAACACCAAAACGGCCGTAAACCATCTTCTGACTGTCCGATATGTTTTATTTTGTTGTGGTTCTGTCAAAATGCCTGCCCTATACTGAAGTGAATCCCAATTCTGTCCCACCCGTTACTCTCATCTCCCGGTTCAAATATACCAAGATCATCATCTGTCGGGTTCACTTTATAGCCCACATCAATGCGTACCGGCCCGATGGGCGATTGATACCTGAGCCCCCCCCCCGTTCCAAACTGAACAGGACGTTCGTCGATGCGATCAATGGCCCGCCATACCTGGCCGCCATCCAGAAACAGTCCGAAACCAAACCCGTTGAACAGGAAATTCAGCTGCTGCCTCAGCTCAAGATTAAATGTGGCCAGCGCACGCCCGCCAATTGGAACGTATCCGTCGAATTCACCATCATCAAAGGAAGCACGCTTGGGGCCAAGGGATTGCCGCGACCATCCACGAACGGAATTTGTTCCCCCCGAGAAGTACCGGATATTCGCCGGCAGGCTGTCGGGTTGATTGTAAAAAATAGTGCCGAGATTCAAACGTCCCGCAATAGTTGTATTTCTTGATATCCGAAGGTAGTGACGTATATCCAGCGATAGTTTTTGGAATTTAAATGAAGCCTCACCGAATGTACCCGAAAATTCCGCACTGGGCTGAATGAGCCAGCCATCCGGCTCACGCGTAACGCGCTGGCTGTAATACCCGGTAAGAGTTAACGATGACACGTTATACCCCAGTATAGAGTCTGGCAGACTTGCATCTCTGCGCCTCGAAAGCTCCTCGTTAGCCGTAAATTCGTAGGAGAGTGTAGCGGTTTGTGATCGTTTCAACTGGTAAATTAAACTATTTGAAATACCCACTCTCATCAGTTCAAAAGCTGGTTCCAGGCGCCGTTGTCCAAATGGTGCCGTCACAAAGCTGCTGCGGGAGTTAAACACATAGGGAATGAGGTAATCTGCTCCGACCCTCTGCTCGATAAACGAACCGCGGGCATTAAATCCCAGCCTGTGCCCGGTTCCGCTAATGTTTCTGTTTTGCCAGTTCACCTGCCCGCGGAGCAATTCTTCGCTGCCAAAACCAACGGTTGCCTGTACGGTACGCAGCGAATTTTCACGAACCCTTACTCTCAAATCCAGCGTAGAGTCTTCTTCCTGTTCGGTAAGGGTAATGGTGGCAAACCGAAAAAGGTGGTGGTCAAAGATCTGCCGCTGCGCATCCTGAATCTTCCTGCGATCGTACGGTTCGCCCTTCTTAATTCCCATCTCGCGAAAAACAACTCTTTCCGGGACGCTCTCTATTCCTTCAAATGAAAAGCTGTCGAAATAACTTTTGGGCCCCGGATTCAAACGAATGGTAACATCAGCCGATTTTGCAAGGGAATCCACCTGCTCTTCAATGTCTACTGATGCCCATGGATACCCGTGGTTTTGCATCATCTGGGTAAAATTACCAGAAACATCCGATTTGCGAATCGTCTGAAATATCTGCCCCTCCTGCAGTTCATGGTTTCCCGACAAGCGCTGAAAATCGCGGGACGACCTCAGTGTTTCCTCTGTAACCGAATCGGCTTCTACTGTAATCTCCGAGCTGTTTATGCGGATCGGCTCTCCCTCCCGAATCCGGAAAGTTACATCCCGCTTCCACTCTTTTTTCCCCGGTTCATGCTCAACATTCACGTCTACCTGGTCGTAGCCCCGACGCTCATAATATCGAATAATCCGAATCCGATCGCGGCGGAGTTCAGTTTCATTGAGCATATACTCATCATACGACCGGAACAACTTGCGCAAAAGATTGGGCTTTTGTGTGGCAATAATCTCACCAAGCACAATATTTGAATAATCCTCATTCCCCTCAAACGAGACACTCCATACAATCGGATCCCTGTCCGGGTTCTGATCCTGCTCCATAGAATTAGCCGATACATCATCGATGCATGATATAAGCATCACAATAACGCAGCAAACCGTAAATAGATACCTGATAGTGATGTTCAAGGCGTCTTTACCGATGACTCTGCAGGTGCAAACCAATATTCTGTGAGATTGTAAAATACATCTTTTCATCTAAAATCGTAGAACTTCGTATTTACTACACTCTCTTCTATTGTTTGCCGGTCCATTATGTTCAGATTAGATAGATGTACGTTTCTCTTACCGTTTTATTTTAAAATAGCGGCGTTTGGTATTATTCAGATACGTTTCCTGTTGATCTAAATCACCATTGGAAGGAAAGGTTCAATTCGTCATCTTCATCAGAAGCAACTGAACCCGTATTATAGAGCTATACATAATTAATCTTTCACATAGAGTAAATGTTATATGGAATATTCAGCTTTTAAATTAAACTACAAGTTAGTTTGGGTTATTGTAATCAGTAGTGTTCTATTTTCAATAACTGCACTGCTTTCCATATTTCAACAATGGGCTGTTCCTCAAATCATATCTCATTCTGCAATTATTTTATCGGCGGCAGCCTGGCTAATTGTTATTGGAGATATGGCATACAGAAAATTTTACCATAAGTCATTATGGGTAATATTCATGGTACTATTTCCTTCGATCACGCCAGTTGTTTATCTGTTTCAAAGGAGCAAGCTTGAAAGAATTGAAAGTAAAATTAGCAGATAGTTTTGAATCATATAAAATTCATTATTTCCGCTCTATAACAACCGCCTTTATTAGTGTTGCTACCACTTAATTAGTACAGCATTTACAAAGATTAAATAACTGATTATAATAACTTTGCGTTCTTAGCGAACTTTGCGGTTGATGCACTAAGTAGGGATGTAGAAGCAGACAATCTATTTGAACAGCCACGGAATTAAACCACTTATAATTTAAATCAAAGAAATTGAAGAAACAGAAGCAGGGTACGGCATCCGTTTGGGCGGGTGAAGAAGAACTATTCCACGAAGGTAGCTCAACGGTTCCAATTGTGAATACCGTTACATACGCCTACAAGGATTTGGATGAGTGGTATGAAGTTGCCAAAGGTGAAAGGTCCGGACACATTTATAGCAGAAATACAAATCCTACCGTTGCGGTGCTCGAAGAGAAAATCCGGCAGCTTGAAGGCGCGGAAGCGGCAACCTCTTTTTCGACCGGGATGGCGGGAATCAGCAACACGTTGTTTGCTCTGCTTGCACCGGGCGACAGGGTAGTATCCATCAAAGACAGCTATGGCGGAACCAGCAAAATGTTCCTGGAATTTTTGCCGCGGCTTAATATTGACGTTGAGCTCTGTGAGACCGAAAATCACGAGCAGCTTGAGGAGGAAATTTCCAAAGGATGCCGGATGGTTTATTTGGAATCACCCACCAATCCCACGCTGAAAATCATCGACCTGCAGCGAATTGCCTCAGCCGCCAAAAAAGCGGGGGCCATCGTGGTTGCCGATAACACGTTTGGGTCTCCCATCAACCAGAATCCGCTGGCACTCGGCGTGGACCTGGTAATCCACAGCGCCACGAAATTCCTGGGCGGCCACTCCGATACGCTTTGTGGTCTGGTCTGTGGAAAAAAGGAGCTGATTCAAACAATCTTCGATTATCGCGAAATTACCGGCGCAACGCTTCATCCCGAAACGGCCTACAACGTGATTCGCGGCATGAAAACGCTGGAGCTGCGGGTGAACCGGCACAATGAAAATGCAATGGCTGTTGCGAACTACCTGGATCAGCATCCCAAAGTTTCCAATGTCTACTACCCCGGGCTCGAGAATCATCGGGGACATGAAATCGCCAAAAAGCAGATGCGAGGATTTGGAGGTGTTCTCAGTTTTGAACTGAAGGGCGGCTACGAAAACGTGAAGACCCTGCTTCACAACATGACGTTTGTGCATCTTGCGGCAAGCCTTGGATCTGTGAGCACGCTGGCTGGTCCGCCGCGCACCACCAGCCACGTTGAGCTGTCTGAAGCCCAGCGAAAACAGCTCGGCATTTCAGAAAGCCTGGTTCGATATTCGGTCGGTATAGAGAACAAGGAAGATCTGATCGACGATTTAAAGCAGGCACTTGGTTTGATTGATGTCTGAATCAGGATCTTCACCGGAAGAATTCGCTTCATCCGGTGAATCTCTTCATCTCAATATTATCCACCGGATTTTACTAAGCTATTATATTATATCGAGTCAAATCCACTCATCCGATGACGGGAAGTCAGCGGATGAGGATATGACTCTATCAACCAAAGCGTATACTGATGCCTGACTCACTAATTGACCCTGAATTCACAACCCAAACCCTCCAAAAGCTCGTTCAGATCAACTCCGTAAACCCGGGTCTTGATCCTGACGGGCCGGGGGAAAAGGAGATTGCCACATGTATTTGTGATACACTCCGTGATCTATCGATACCATTTGAGAAAGAGACTCTCGCGCCGGGCCGCGTGAATGTGACCGCACTCCTCAAAGGCTCGGGCGGAGGAAATTCACTTATGCTGAACGCCCACACCGATACCGTTGGCGTGGCCGGCATGGAGGATCCGTTTTCCGGACGGGTTGATGGCAACCGTCTCTATGGCCGGGGATCGTACGATATGAAAGGGAGCATCGCCGCTATTCTTGCAGCGGCAAAAGCTTTGAAGGAGAATGATGTTCAGCTGAAGGGTGATCTGATTATTTCGTTTGTCGCCGATGAAGAGCACGAAAGTATCGGTGCGCAGGCGCTGGTAAAGAATCTGACCGCGGATGCCGCCATCGTTACAGAACCCACGGACCTGAATCTCTGCCTTGCTCACCGCGGGTTTGGCGTTTTCAAAATAACTACGGAAGGTAAAACAGCCCATGGAGGGCGGCATACCCAAGGTATTGACGCCAATATGCACATGGGTCTGCTGTTGGCAGAGCTCCACGCGTTATCAAAACGTTTACCAAAAGAAAACAGGCACCCTCTATGCGGAGAAGCCTCTCTTCATGTTCCGTTGATTTCCGGCGGACGCAGCCTGTTTGTCTACTCCAACAGTTGCACCATCCATGTGGAGCGGCGGACCATTCCCGGAGAAACGCAAGAGATAGTAACAGCAGAACTTCAGTCTATTCTTGATCAGCTGAGGAAACAATATCCAAGGTTCAAGGCAGTACTTGAGCCCGAGATTTGGCGAAGTCCTTACGAAGTGGATAAATCATCTACTATTGTACACGCAACTAAAAAAGCTGCGGCCACCTGTTTGGGAAAAGAGCCGGGGATTATCGGCCACACCTGGTGGGAAGATTCCGCCATATTTGGTGACGCAGGGATAGAAACTGTTATTCTTGGACCCGCTGGCGGCGGAATTCATGAAGATGTGGAGTGGGTGGAGCTTGATTCTGTTCAAAGGCTTGCTGAGATTCTCTATCAAACGGCAATCAATTTTTGTGGGTCTGAAGATAAGGTCTAACCAAATTATCTTATCCTCTCTGAATAGCATAAACATTAGTTAAAAATATAATTAGAGCACTACTCAATCAGGCTGTCCAAAAGAGCGTCATCCCGCACTTTTCCGAGGGATCCCTGTGGTGGATGCGGGATCTCCATCCTTTGATATGGTCAGGAGATCCCGGACCGGCGTTCGGGATGACGAAATGATTAACTTTTCTAAAATACCACACCCTTTTCGTCTTTGGACAGCTTCCTGGGGGGTAGCCTTAAGCTTTTGGATTTAAATCAAACTCAAATCCCTAATTCACCTCAGGATGCCCATGACTCAACTACTCCTATATCAATTCCTTGAGCAGGAGGGGCTTTTTAACACCAATTTGGAAGATTGTTAAGAACCCAGGTTACGACGTTGCCCCATCATTATTAAAACAGCTCTCCCCCCGGCAGCACTCATCCACGTTGGTCCCGCAAGCTGCGCACTGTCCGTGGCCGTGAACCCATACGATTGGGGCAAGCTGACCACAATAAAGGCAGCGGCGTTCCTGCGTTGTTTGATCTCGGCTTGATGGATTATCCATTGTCTTCGGTAAGTTCATGGTAGGCTACGTCAAGATTTCTCGGAAGTGAGAGAAAATCACTCGGACTTATGAAGTCCGGGAATTCCTCAAACGATTCAACACTTGTGATTTCTTCACGACTTCGGCCTGCATCAATTCCGGCCTGCGTGTGCTCCAGAAGTTCAATGAGGAAATCGCGTTTATGAAGCAGGTCCTCGGCCGTTCCGGTCACGCCAAATTCGGGATTTCCGTGACCAAAAATAAACTGCGTGTCAGAATCGGCCTCATCAACCACCGTTTCCAGGGTCTGAATCCAGTTTTCAATCGATGCCCCACTTCCCCTGTCGATAAACGGATATAGCCGGTTGAACATCAGGTCCCCCATGTGAGCCACATTTGCCTCACGAAACCAAATAACGGAGTCGCCGGACGTGTGGGCCGGTCCGTAGTGTTTGATATGAACCATCTCATCTCCAAGATCCAGCTCGTGCTGATCTGAGAATGTCTCTTCTGCAGCAATCACGGAATCTTCATCATCTGCAGACTGACGCTGAAGGACGGGAACCTGCTCGTGAGCAATAATTTTGTATCCGGATTCCCGGAAAGTTCCATTGCCCGATGTATGATCGCCGTGGTGGTGCGTGTTGATGAGAATGGTTTCAGAACCGCTGCCGAATGAATCTATGCCTCCAATAAAATCAGATGCCGTATCTGCATACTGGGAGTCGATGGCGATAATAGCATCACCGGATGCATACCAACCAATGGTACCGCCCCGCATCGTAAAAATACCGGTCCCGCCACGCAGCTCCGTAAACGGAGATTCCTGGAAAAATGTCCGTTTAGGCAAAAATGCCGTTCCGGCTGAAATCAGCGCTACCTGTTTGAGAAAGTCGAGTCGTTTCATATAGTTGGGGGTTAAAAGTTATTGAAGGGTTAAAAAAATCTCCCCTTGAGGGGAGTACCCATGCGATTAGCATGGGGTAGGGGTGTAGCGTTCGATCGGTTAGCTTAAATCTTACTCTACAGTTTACACAAAGATTCATAACACCCCACCCGGCTAAAGCCGGACTCCCCTCGAGGGGAGATTCAATTTCATTTCTCTTAAGCAAATCATTCCAGCTCATGATCGTCCCGAATCAAAAGCAGTATGGCTGCATGGGGGACAATCAGGAACTTCTCATTTTCAAATTCAATTTCGTGGGCGCGGCTTTTCAGGAAAATCGCCAGGTCGCCTTCTCCCGCCTGCATGCCCATAAACCTGGGCTGTGAGGCCGTGTCTTTCCAGGATTCATCAATATCCTGACTCGGAATCGGGTATCCGGGCCCTGTTTTAATGATATACCCGCTTTGAATTTCCTCTTTCTCTTTCACCGTTGCGGGGAGCACCAGGCCGCTTTTAGTATGCGTTTCCATTTCGCGCGGCTTAATGAGAACGCGGTCCCCGATAATGATAAACTTGTCTACAGAATTAAGATATTCCTGAATCATTCAAAAAAGGTTGATTTGGATTGATCAGACTTTGATAAAATATAAATATACGGTATCGATCACTTTTTTATAACTGACGCCCGAGCCTGTTTCGTTCGATAGTGAATAAGATGATTTTTCAATATTCTCATTATCCGTGATAATATCATATTTCAAACTACCATGAATCTCAAAAACTACCCGCCCATCACCTCACCAAAAGATATTCCGGCCCGGTTCACAGAGGCATGGAATGAACGAGATGCCCGCAAGCTGGCCGCCATCTTTGATGAAGACGCTGAATTTGTAAATGTCGTTGGCATCTGGTGGCACACCCGTGAGGAGATTTACAAGGCGCACGACTATGGATTGCGGGTCATTTTCAATAACTCAACGCTGAAACAGGGGCGAACAAAAGTGAAGTACCTGGCGGAGGATATCGCCGTAGTGCACACCCGTTTTCGCCTGACCGGCCAAACGCCCCTGAAAGATGCTCAACCCAAAACCCGCCAAACAATTTTCAGTTTTGTAGTTCACCGGGTTGATGGCGAAAGCTCCTGGAGCTGTGCATCCGCACACAACACCGACATCATTCCCGGCAAAGAAACGCATTTAATGAAGGATGGGGAGATTGCGGCGGTGGATTATCGAACCCCCGGCTGATGGCTGCCTTTGCCATCTGTCGGGTAGGTTAGGGGCTTTTTGTTTTGATGTAGGAGATTCCTGATATGAGTTCGAGTCACCGGAAACATGGCA
>JAWLEH010000040.1:12928-28694 GCA_041686215.1 Balneolaceae bacterium
GGCTGATGGCTGCCTTTGCCATCTGTCGGGTAGGTTAGGGGCTTTTTGTTTTGATGTAGGAGATTCCTGATATGAGTTCGAGTCACCGGAAACATGGCATGTCTTTCATGGAGTGGACTTCGATGCGGCTCGAAACAGAGATTTTGGATAGATTTCTTGTGGTTAACTTAAGAGACATTCTATGTTTTTTGAATTTCTGCTTTTGTGCTCTAAGCTCATTATTATTTGGGTATGAAAACAAATCCAGTCACGGGCATATTATGGTGGAAACCTGGTCAATGGGAAAAGGCTAAACAGATCAGTTCGGATAGCCATATTTTTGATAACACCTATCAAGAGTGGAAAGAGCACGCAGTAAAGTCGTTTAATGATTTGCGGGGTCAAGGATTTACCGTCTATAAGATAGAAATTGATTTAGATGAATTAATTAAATGGTGCAAGGATAAAAAGATACCATTAAACGCCCAGGCTCGCACTGAATTTGTAACGAATAAAGTTAAGAAACGTCACGAGGCGAACTATAACTAACGGCTGAATAATTATAAGTGTAGTTAGAATGCCCCTCCCAAATCTGTATTTTGAGCACATATCTTGGTTTAAGTACTTGCTGGTTTGATGAAAGAGAACTCCTGAACTAAGTCCAGCCACAGGAAACATGGCATGTCTCTCATGGGCTGAATATAAATTCAGCTCGTAATAAAGTCATTGAATCGTTTTACGGTGCCGGGCTGAACAGACATGCTATGTTTTTCTTCCGATATTCTGATCTCGACGCTGACATTTAAATCTGCAACCTAACAATCGTAGATATTGTCCCGGCGATACACCTACCAAATCTGTCAGCGTTATTTGTGAAACATGGCAAGTCTCTATAATAATTAAAGCTCTTCGCTACCACCGAGCTCATTGAAGAAACTGAACATAGTGATGGCAATAGAGATACCATGTTTTTCAAAATTGATTTTCAAAAATAGTTCGTTAGATTAGCTAACCTGGTATCACATCACTTACTTCATGCTCATTTGAACCTCCAAAAAATGGACCTATGAAAAGCAGCTTTACCATCGCAACAACTATCCTCATCCCTCTTCTTTTTATCACAGACGCTCTCTACGCCCAAATTGACCGCGAGGCTGGCAACATTATCTCCACCCGGTCCGAGGTGATTGCAGAACGTGGAATGGTGGCCACAAGTCAGCCGCTGGCCACGCAGGTTGGGCTGCAGATTCTTCGCAACGGTGGCAATGCCATAGATGCAGCTATCGCGTCAAATGCAGCCATCGGCTTGATGGAACCCACCGGTAACGGTATCGGTGGTGACCTTTTTGCGATCATCTGGCACGAGGAAAGCGAACAGCTCTATGCCCTGAATGCAAGCGGGCGATCTCCTCAAAATTTATCGTACGATGAGCTGATGGAAATACTGGATGAACAAGGGGATGATTCTATCCCGCCATATGACCTTCTATCTGTATCCGTTCCCGGCGCTGTTGACGGCTGGTTCGAAATGCATGAACGATTCGGTTCCGTGCCGATGGGGGAAATTCTTTCGGAGCCGATCTGGTACGCTGAAAACGGATTCCCGGTCACCGAAGCTATCTCGGCCGGCTGGCGGCGGAGCGTACCGTTTTTGAAAGATCAGCCCGGCGCGTTTGAAGAGACCTTTTCCATTGATGGAGAAGGACCGGAAAAGGGAGAAATCTTTCGGAATCCGGATCTTGGTAACACCTTCCGTCTGCTCGCCGAACAGGGACGAGATGCATTTTACCGGGGTGAGATAGCCGAAAAGATTGATGACTGGATGCGGGAAAATAGCGGATACCTGCGGTATGAAGATTTCGATAATCACCGGTCAGAGTGGGTTGAGCCGGTTACCACAAATTATCGCGGCTACGATGTATACCAGGTGGGCGGAAACCTGCAGGGTACGGCCGTACTTCAGATGCTGAACATCCTGGAGGGATTTGACCTGAACGAAACCGGCTTTGCCAGTGCGGAAACCCTTCACCTTCTGATTGAAGCCAAAAAACTTGCGTTTGAAGACCGCGCCAAACACTATGCCGATTCCGATTTTCAGGGTGTGCCGTATGATGTACTTCTCTCCAAAGAGTATGCAGCGGAGCGGCGCGAACTGATCGGAGAAACAGCCCTTGCTGATCTTTCCACCGGCGTAGATGTTCTGGAAGATGGTGATACGATCTACATGACAACTGCAGACAAGGAGGGAAACATGGTATCCCTGATTCAAAGCAATTTTCGCGGGATGGGCACGGGTTTTGTCGTTCCGGGCACTGGTTTCAGTTTCCAAAACAGGGGAGAGCTCTTTTCGCTCGATCCCGATCATCCCAATGTGTATGAGCCGGGCAAACGGCCGTTCCACACCATCATCCCCGGTTTTGTGATGAAAGATGGAGAGCCATTCATGAGTTTCGGAAATATGGGCGGAGCGTACCAGCCGATCGGGCATGTGAGTATATTAACCAACGTGATAGACTTTGAAATGAATCTGCAGCAAGCCGGCGATGCGCTGCGATGGGATCACGGCGGATCTACCCAGCCGACCGACAACGTGGATGACAAGCTTGAGAGCTCCGGCCAGGTGAGCCTTGAATCCTCTATCGATTACCAGGTAGTTCGGGACCTCAGAGACAGAGGCCACAACGTACAGATCGGCGACAGCTTCTTTGGCCGCTTCCAGGCAATTATGCGTGATCCAGACACCGGCGTCTACTACGGCGCTTCCGAATCCCGGGTTGATGGCCAGGCCGCAGGGTATTGATTATACCCGGCTGATGGCTGCAGTTGCCATCTGTCGGGTAGGTTAAGGGCCTGTTGCTTTGCTGAAGAGATGCCCTCAATTAAGTTCGATACACTTAAAACTCGTCAGCCTGCGAATACAGCATGCAGACGAGGCCCGGCTCACGATTGCCCCGCAGGGATCACTTTGTGGCCTTTTTCGTCTATCGGGTAGTTAAAATTCACTGATTTGATGCAGGAGATGGTATGGCAACCCATTTCCCCAAACACCACATGAGGTTCTTTGCGGATGAACATCCCCTTATAAACCTACAGTACGTTTATGGTACAGAAATGGTAATCTGAAATCTGTCTGAGACAATCTCACCAGCACCTTCTGCAGAAAAAATGAGCCGGAAATTTCCCCCAATTCTATTTAGTACAAGATCCTCAAATCTGGCTATCCCTGATTCGTTCGTTACCACCGTTAAAGTTCCCTCGAGAAAATCGGCTCTGCGTTCCTCACTTACTTCAACCTCCACACCGGGTACTGCATTTTCAAACTCATCTTTCACGAGTACAGCAGGAGGGCCGGCAACAGGCTGAAAAAATTGTGTGTTTTCAGGCTGAGTAATAATAACCAGCTCATCCGGTGCGCCCGGCTCAAACGTAATTACAGGTGTGTCGTTAAGAGTGGTTCCATTTGCACTCACTGATAAGCTGAGATCTCCTGTGGTTGTACTCGTAGCTTCGAATTCATAGACACCTGTCGTTGAGGTTTCATTTATACGTCCAACGGATCCATCCCCTGTGAAAGTGATTTCATAATCATCTTCAGATAATCCACCAATCGGATTTGAAAAACTATCCTGAAGCTCTATTGTAACAACCGAGACCTCACCTACTGTCAGTTCATCTGGCTCAGCAGAAACCACGGTGCGTGATGGATCAACTCCGGCAGCATCTACTTCACTTTCAAACGGGCTACCATCTATCGGTGTACCGTTCAATTGAATCGAAACCCGGTCAGTACCTGAATTTTCAGGGGTGTAACTTGCAATATATTCACCGGATGAATCCAATTCATTAACCGGGGGAGAATCACTGTTTGCTCCGCTAATCTCTACTGACAGTTCATCAGTGGCATCACTTACACTGTTTCCAAACTGATCTTTTAATACAATGGCAACCTCTGTCTCTTCACCTACTGTACCATCGGATACGGTTGCCGTGCTGTTTGAGGCATCCGCGGCTGCAGAAGCAATGTCACTTTCAAATGGACTTTCTTCTATTGGTGAACCGTTCAGTTGTATCGAAATTCGATCCTTACCCGAATGTTCCGGAACGTAGCCTGCCTTGTATTCTCCCGAGGTATTCGTCTCACTTACTGAGGGTGACGCACTGTTTGCGCCGTTTACATCCACTGATAAATCTCCGGCTACATTGCTTACCTTGTTACCAAACTGGTCATTTACAAAAATAGTGATCTCTGTTTCTTCACCGGCTGTACCATCAGAAACATTCGCCGTACTGCTTGATGCATCAGCGCCTGAGGAAACAACCTCACTTTCAAACGGACTTCCATCTATTGGCGTACCGTCTAACATGATCGACACTTCATCATTGCCTGTGTTTTCGGGGATATAGCTTGCCGTGTATTCTCCCGGTGAGTTTGATTTATTTACAGGAGGTGACGCACTGTTTGCGCCACTAATATTTACCTCTATTTCACCCTCTATGCCAGTGATTACGTTATCATAACTATCCTGAACGATTATAGAAATCACCGTTTCCATGCCTGCTACTCCATCGGGGACAGCGGCAGAACTGTTAGACGGTTCCCCGGTAGCCGCAACTACACCGAATGGATTCGATGAAATATCCGTCACACCGGGTTCATCGGCTTCAAACATTAAAATATAGCCGGATAAAGCAGTTCCTATGATCAGGTTATTAAAAGAGGCAATACCTTCATTATCCGTTGCAACAGAAACTGAGCTTTCTGCTGTAAAAGAGTTCTCATTCAGCGACACTTTAATCTCCACTCCCTCCATTGGGGCTCCCAGGCCGTCTGTCAATTTGATGGCAGGGGCCGGGGATATTGCAGCACCGGCTTTTGTTCCGGAAGGCTGTTGAGTGATGATCATTCCGGGATCTTCCGAAACCTCAAACAGCGCAGTTACATTTAAATCGCCTTCAATAGTAACTGTTTTCGAATTTTCACTTCCGGTTAGATCCCCCTGCCACTCAATAAAGCTCCATCCCTGGTCGGGATTGGCTGTGAGAGTCACTTCGTCTCCTTCATTAAAATACGTGCGATCCGGATTTTTATTTACATCCCCTTCTCCGATCACGTTAACACTAATTGAATATCCATCCGTCTCTTCCTGGAGAAAAACGGCAGTTACTTCCTTCTCTTCATCAACTGTAATAATTTCAGGGTTAACATCTCCGGTAAGATCTCCTTCCCACTGAGAAAAATACCACCCTTCTTCCGGTTCTGCTTTCAGTCTTACAGTTGTAGATAGTGTATTCTGTGAACTGTTTTTTTCGACTTGCTGATTTGTACCGATATGGGCTTCACTTTTTGATGAACGTTCGAAATCGTTATCAGGCTGGAGAGTACTATTTTTTGCCTTTTGGCGAACACCCTGATTGCTATCGTCCTCTGTAGTTCGGCTTTCGACCACCTCAGTAACAATTCCCTCGCCGCTAATTGTAATATTCAGCGGGTAATCCCGCGGTGAAAACCGGACAGTTATAATTTTATCATTATCAAGTAAAACTGACTCCGGATTTTCGTTTCCGTCGATATCTCCTTCCCACCCCTGGAATACATACCCTTCAAATGGAATAGCCTCAATGGCAATTCTTTCATTCACTTCGAAATTTCCCTCAGCAGGTTCTACCGTGCCACTGCCTTCGGGTAAAACCTGGGTTCTCAATGAATAGACCTCTGGAATTGTTTCATCAAAGGAAGGTTCAGTCGTATCACAGCTTACTGTTAAAGCTAATGCAGATAATAATAAAAGTATAACCTGCAACTCTCTCATTTATTCAAAAAACTAAGATTTAGAAAAGAATACTAAACACACTGTACATATGCGTTTGTTAAATAAAAGAAAAAAGTACCATGCAAAGTCAGGATTAATTAAATCTAATTTAAGTTTGATATTATTTCTAACTGATTGGGAAGACTATATATCGGCAAGATTTCGCTTTTATTTTTAGAAGTAAAAGCCACCAAAGCTCTTATTTTATCATTCAGAGCCGCTCATTACCCGCCCTGCCTAAGTTTCTGTCACTCTGTTACACATGGTGCATCACATGCCGGTTATTG
Source organism: Balneolaceae bacterium (assembly GCA_041686215.1). Taxonomy (GTDB): domain Bacteria; phylum Bacteroidota; class Rhodothermia; order Balneolales; family Balneolaceae; genus SW132. The sequence continues at coordinate 19,005 of JAWLEH010000040.1, forward strand.
GGATTCCAAAACTCTGGCTATATTAAATTTCAAACAATCATATTCACCGGTCCCTCTGTTATGAACCACCTATCATCGTTTCTTCTCGTTCTCTGTTTCTCGCTTTTGTCCGTTCCCCACCTCATCGCCCAAAACAACCTGCTCGGGGAGATTGATTTTCCCAATTCCGGAATTGAAGATGCGCAGGATGATTTTTATGAAGGCGTCCTGTTTCTACACAATTTCGAATATGGTGATGCTGCCCGCGCATTCCGGCGTGCGCAGGAGATTGATCCCGACTTTGCTATGGCCTACTGGGGCGAGGCGATGACCCATAATCACCCGATTTGGATGCAACAGGACCGTGAAGCCGCCATGGAGGTGTTGAACCGGCTGGGAAACAGTGTGGAAGAGCGGCAGCAGGCGACACCTACGCAGCGGGAAAAAGAGTACCTGATGGCCATTGAAGTTCTGTATGGTAACACGCCGGAATCGCAGGGAAAAACCAAAGAGGCGAGGGATGACCTCTATTCAGAATACCTCGCCCGGCTTCATGAAGAGTACCCCGGAGATCATGAGATTACCACGTTTTACGGGCTCTCCATTCTCGGCACCGCACACGAAGGACGGGATTTTAGTATATACATGCAGGCCGCCGCTGAACTCTTTGATGTGTGGAACGCAAATGAGAAGCACCCTGGAGCAGCCCACTACCTGATCCATTCGTTTGATGACCCCGTTCACGCACCGCTGGGTTTACCGATGGCACGCGCCTATTCCGAAATTGCACCGAATGCCGCCCACGCACAACATATGACATCGCATATTTTTCTGGCACTCGGTATGTGGGAAGGAGTAATCGATGCCAACCTGGTAGCCCGTGATGTGCAAACAGGCAGGCAGCGCGAACTGGGAGAGAAAACCACCGTGTGCGGACACTACACCTGGTGGCTTCAGTATGGCTACCTGCAAAATGGTGAACCTGAAAACGCAGCTGAGGTTTTAAACGGCTGCTATGATCGGATCAGCGGCAACCCTTCCACGAACGAAAAATGGCATTTCGCCGTCATGCGCGGACATCAAGTTATTGATACTGAAAACTGGGATGCAGCACAAACCTGGTCGGCTTCCCTGAACACCGATTCAAACGCTGCCGTAAACCACGCTTTCATATCCGCATTTGCCGCCTTCAAAAAAGGCAACAGCACAAAGGCTTCCGACCATCTCGACACATTAAAAGAGACTCCTGACAGTGAAGAAAAAACAATCCAAATTCATCAGCTTGAAGGCCTTTTGCAGATCAACTCCGGCAACGAATCGCAAGGGCTCGATCTTCTGCAAAAAGCCGCTGACGCCGAATCTGAACTGCCGGTTGGTTTTGGCCCGCCTACCATTGTGAAACCCTCTCTCGAGCTTTTAGGAGATGTTTTCATGGAAATGGGGCGATATAACGATGCAATGAACGCCTACAGCCGGCAATTGGAGAAAACGCCTGATCGCCGCAGGTCCCGGCTCGGTATGGATGAAGCGAAGGATCAGGCAGCCTCATCATACTAAACCTTACGTGAATACGAGGGATTCCTGAATCTTTACCTGGTTCAGTCGCATACGAATAATCATCGATAGCATGCCGTAAAGTCACCGGTTGTGATTTTCATAAACTCAGTCCTGTTGAAGTTCTATCCGGAACCACTGTACTCCTTCGACAACTGGTGCGGCAGAATCCCCGCCTACAACAAACAAGTTTCTGAAACAATTTGAAACCACTTCCTGAAAGGGTTAATCCGTTCAAACAGGATTCACAAAAACACTCATAACAGTCAATAAATTATACATTTATTTAAAAATATTTGTATATATGAGCCGTCACTGTATTATCTGCTTGAGTGGACAAAAAAGAGCTAAGTTCAGTTTCAACATAAAATCAACGTTAACCGCTTCGTCAAATTATGAAATACTCCATCTCAGAAAAATATAATACCGTTATCATCACTTTTAAAGGAAACGTCATGGGTGGACCTGCTGCCACCGACTTTCATGATGAAATCAAGAAACTAATAGACGAAGGGAAAACAAACGTTATTGGCGACCTGAGCAAAGTAAAGTTTATGAACTCATCGGGGTTGGGAATTCTCATCACTGCATTAACCAGCCTTCGGAATGCGGGTGGAGATTTTAAAATTTGTAATGCGTCAGACCGGATTGAAAGTCTTCTGATGGTCACAAAGCTGGTAACCGTATTCAACCACTATAAAACACTTGATGAAGCGATAGAATCGTATAAGTCAGAATCTGAATAGTACCGCCGCGATATTAGTTTTCGGAGGATTGTTTATATTGAACCGACAGCACGGTAATATCATCAGACTGTTCGGCAGCCCCCGTAAATTTCATCACGTCAAGAAACAGCCCTTTTACAAGATTATTGGTACTTCTTCCGGGATGATTTTCGAGGAACTGTATAACCCGTTCTTCGTCAAAAAAAGTATCCGTCTCACTTTCTGCTTCCGTCACACCATCGGTGAATGTTACGATGGTGTCGCCGGGTTCAAGCGTTATGCATTTTTTCTGATAGGGAGCTCCTTCAAATTTGCCCAGTAGTAGTCCGCCTACATTTTCGAGTTCCGTGACGGTTCCCTCTTTCGACTGAATGTACGGCAGGTTATGCCCGCCGTTGCAGTATTCCAACTCTCCTGTATTTACATTTAATACCCCGTAAAATACGGTCACAAATGTAGAGATGTCGCTTTCGGGAATGAGCATATTATTCACTTTCTCGATGCACTCAGCGGGATCCCGTACTTCCGAACCAATTGCCTTCAGCATGGTCCGGCATACGGCCATGTAGATGGCAGCCGGCATCCCTTTGCCGGCCACATCGCCAATAAAAAAGACCAGATGATCCTCATCAAGCATGAAAAAATCATAAAAATCACCCCCCACGTGTTTGGCAGCGATCATATTGGCGAAAATCTCGAACCGGTTGTCGTCCTGAAAAACGGGAAAATCCTGGTGCAGAATTTTTTGCTGAATTCGGGCCGCCATATCCAGATCATAGTTGAGAGCCTCAAGCTGGGCTTCCATCTCTTTCGATTTCAGGAACCGTTTAATTTCGTTGATCGTCTTTTCAATCGTTGTTTCAAGGTCTTTAAAATCGATCGGTTTGGTTACAAAATCGTAGGCACCCCGATTCATTGCGGTACGGATATTTTCCATATCTCCGTAGGCTGATACCATCACTGTTTTCAGATCAGATCGGTCCAGTTTCTGAAGCTCCACCAGCAGGGTTAATCCATCCATTTTCGGCATGTTGATATCACTGAGTATCAGAGACAGATCTGAATGATTCGAGATCATTTCCAGGGCTTCGGCTCCGTTTTCAGCGAAAAGGAATTCATATTCTCTCGCCTTCACCTGCCTTCTGAATTTCTGCAACATCAGCATTTGAAGATCCGGTTCATCATCCACAACTAAAATTTTATGATCTGCTGTACTCATTGGTGTTGCCCGTGTAGTGTTTAAATTATTTTTAGAATCTCATCTTTCAGTGAGTTGAAGTCGATCGGCTTGGTGAAGAATTCTTTTGCCCCCGATTCCATCGCCCTGTCGTAATTTTCCTGGTCACCATAGGCTGAGATCATGCTCACTTTTATCTCAGGAAATTCCTTCTTCACGATTCTTAATAGCTCCAGGCCCGACATACCCGGCATATTGATATCTGAGAAAATATACACAATCTCAGGCGGGTCGTTACTTTTCAATATATCGAGAGCTTCATTACCTGAAAATGCAAATTCTAACTCAAGCAGACCCTTTCGTATTTCTTTTCTGAATTTTTGACGGAACAGCATCTCCACGTCGCGCTCGTCATCCACAACCAATAGCTTCATTCTGTTGCTCATAATACTCTTTATTTCGTTAATTTAATGATGAAAATTGTACCCACTCCTGGTTCAGACCGGATTTCCAAATCTCCGCCGTGTGCTTTAATGATATCGTTCGTGATGGAAAGCCCCAGCCCGGTTCCGTCCGTTCCTTTCTTCGTCGTAAAAAACGGCTGCAGGATTAGGTCCTTCATCTCTTCAGGAATTCCCGGACCGTTGTCCTGCACTTCGATTAGGATTTGACCGTTGTCGGATTTGGTGCTCAATGTTAGCTTCGGGCTGTAACTTTCGCCTTGCGCAGAGCGCTCAGCGCTAAGCGTACGCATGGCATCGAAAGCATTATTCACCAGGTTCAAAATTACCCGTGAGAAATCCTCCGCCACCAGCGGCACCTCGCCAATCGATTCATCCAGCTGCAGGTCTATATCCACGTTGATCGGATGCTTTCCTGCCCGCATGCCATGAAAAGCAAGGTTTACATACTCCTTTATGAGCGGGTTCAAAGGCGTGGGCTCCATCTTTCCATCGCCGCCACGCGAGTGCTGGAGCATCGACTTGACGATGCCATCAGCCCGGGAGCCGTGTTTATGGATGGTTTTGAGGTTGGTTTCGATATTGTCGAGGATTTCGAGGAGGAGGGAGGGGGTTTCTGCCTCATCGGACACACTCTCGTTTTCGGAACTGCGGCCCTCACTCGACACCCCTCGCCTGCGCTCCGCTTCGGCACTCCCCTCAAGGGGAGAGTTCTTCCGTCCACCGTCCCCAGTCCCCCGCCGCACTTCTTCCCGCGCTTCCTCCACCATCTCCACACTCAGCTCCGAAAAATTATTCACAAAGTTCAGCGGATTTTTGATCTCATGTGCAATGCCTGCAGTGAGCTGTCCGAGGGAGGCGAGTTTTTCCTGCTGAACAAGCTGCGTTTGCGCCGCCTGAAGTTCTTCAAGCGTCTTGTTGAGCCGGCGGTAGGCCGAGGCGTTGTCTAATGCAATGGCCGCGTAGTTGGCCAGGTTCTGGAGCAGCGTCACATGGTACTCCGAGTAGGCTTTTTTCGAAAAACTCTGCGTGGTAAGAACGCCAATCGCCTCGCCCTTGTGCACCAGCGGCAGATAGATGATCGATTCCGGATTCTCACCGCGGATCGGGTCCACAATCTTGCTGATGTAGTTGCCGTATTCCTTCTCAAAATCACCAATCACAATTTTCTCCTGGTGGTTAAAACACCATGCTGACAGCCATGAATCATCATCCAGATCGTGGCTGTATGGCTTTAACGTGGTCCCTTTTTCGGTAGTTGCCGGAAATTCCAGTCTGTTTTTATCTTTATTGAGTATACCTACGCCAAATACTTCCGCATCCATCAGCTCATTAACATTTTGGTAAGTTGTATGAATAATTTCATCAACTGACAGGGTAGAGGTGATGGTCCGGCCAATTTTACTGAGCTGTTCGGTATCGGCCCGGCGCTTGTTCTCCTCCTCGGCGCGAAGTTCAGCTTCACGAAGGGTGGCTCGTTCCTGCTCTATTATGGCGAGCCTGCGCCGCTGAAACCGATCACCTCCAAAAATAAACCCGGCCAAGAAAAGTGCAAATAACCCGTACGCCCACCAGGTTCTGTACCAGGGAGGAAGCACGTTCAAAGTGAGCGAGGCTCCCTCTTCATTCCAGACTCCATCGGCGTTGGAAGCCTGCACACTGAAGGTGTACTCTCCGGGACCGAGATTGGTATAGGTAGCCGTTCGGCGGCTGCCGGCATCCACCCACTGCTCATCAAAGCCAACCAGCTGATATTTGTAGCGGTTTTTGGATGGGTTGCTGTAGTGCAGCCCGGCATACTCAAACGCCACTTCGCTTTGGTCGTAGGCAATCGTGATTTCACTCTCCTTTTCAATTTGTTCGTCAAACGGGGCGTCCGGGCCGGGCACTACCGACTCGTTAAACAGCCTGAAATCGGAAATGACAACCTGGGGTAGAGTTGCGTTGGTTCTCAGGTTTTCCGGGTTAAATGCGGTTATTCCTTTATTATGGCCAAAATAGAGAATACCATTTGCTCCTTTCGCGTCAGCCCCTCCATTAAATTCAAGCTCAATCAGGCCATCTTCGAGCCCGTAATTACGAAAGGTGTTGTTATCCGGATCAAAATTACTGATGCCCCGATTCGTGCTCATCCATAGCGTGCCTCGCTCATCTACCAAAGTACTGTATACAACATTGTCCGGCAGGCCATCGTCGGTTGTGAAATGAGTCGCCTTTCCGGTGGAGACGTCAAATCGGTTCAGCCCTGCATCTGTTCCCAACCACAGGATATCCGGCTCTTTTTCACGCTGGGCAAATGAGGTAATTCCATCTGAATTGATGGTGGTTGTGTCATTCGGGTTATGAGAAAACAGCTCATGACCGCCTCCGTCCATATCCAAACGGATTAGCCCGGATCTGGAGATTGCCCACAACCTGCCACTGGAGTCATTGAAAAATTTTGCTATTAACAGATTCTCCACACCATCAACCTGAACAGGCGCGTTGGAGAAATCTCCTGTCTGCACGTCAAATCGTTTCAGTCCGGTAAAAGTACCCACCAAAAGTTCGTCTTCACTTCGGTTGGATGGGGTGATGCAGAAGATGAGATTTTCTTCTAGATTCTGTAGAACCGGTTTTTTTTGGTAGCGGACGGCCCGTCCGGTGGAGCGGTCAAAACGGTTCAAGCCACTTCCACGTGTTCCGACCCACAATCGACCGGATCGATCTTCCATGATAGTTGTTACTTGTGAGCGGCTGATGGTTGTGGAGTCGTCCGTGTCATGTTCGAATCGGGTAACCCGGCCGGTTTCCAGGTCAATGCGGTTCAGGTATCTTTCAGAAGAATAACCAGTGCCGGCCCATAAAGTGCGGTTTCGGTCTTCATATATTTCTAAAACCCCATCGGGTCCCAGGCTCTGCGGGTCCTGAGGGTCATGGCGGATGTGAAAAAAGTTTGCTGAGGATGGATTAAACTGACTCATACCATCTGTAGCATGTCCTATCCAGAGTTTACCGCTGCGGTCTGATGTTATGGTCCAGGCATTATTATTAACAAGGCTATTCGGATTCCCGGAATCGTTGCGGTAGAACGTATACTCCTTGGATCGCGTATCAAATCGAACGACCCCTGTATTTGCACCTACCGCCCAGATAACAGAAGGATCGTCAGGATCAGGAGTTAGATCATTTAATTCAATGTATTCAAAACCCTCAAGATCATCCTCAGGAGGTAAAAACAGTTCAAATTCGCCTGTTTTTGCGTTCAGCATCACTAATCCATCAGCGGTAGCAAGCCATACTATTTCAGGATTACCCTGCGGGTGATACTGTCCTCTGACATAATTTACCGGTTTAACCTCAGAACTTTCGGGATCGAATAAATACCGGGTAATCTGGCCGGTTTCCGGATCAATTCTGTTTAATCCTTGAAAACTGCCAACCCAGATATTCCCATCCCGGTCTTCAGAAATTCGAAACGTGTTATTTGAGGTAAGGCTGTTGGGATCTTCCGGATCGTGCTTGTAACGAATAAATCGTTCGTTTTCACCGGCTGGAAGCCTGCTGATCCCTTCAATACTTGTTACCCACAGATCTCCATTCTTAGCCTCATAAATATCAAAAGTACCATCACTGGCAATCGTGGTGCTGTCCTGCGGATCGTGGCGAAAATGGGTAAATGTTTGTGTTTCCCGGTTAAATCGGTTCAGACCGCCACCATCGGTTCCCACCCATATATCTCCATTAGAGGCTTCCTCTAAGCTGGTTGTAAAACTTTTTGAAAGGGAGGTGGAGTCGAAAGGAACAGTAGCGTAGAGTTCAAACTCATACCCGTTGTAGCGGTGAAGTCCGCCCTGTGTGGCAATCCACATGTAGCCGAGGCTGTCCTGGATGACGCTTTGCGCCGAAAATTGAGCCATTCCGTCTTCAATACTCAAATTCTCGAACCGAAGTGCAGGTGCTTCGGACGAAAGAATGGTGCGGTCTTCCGGCTCTTCCGCCTGAGCAAAAACAGTTGAAGTAATGGCAACCAGGACGGCTGTAAGAAGGTACTGTCTGATGAGTTTCATAGTGGAATATCAGGGGTTAACATTCGTCTGTGCGATGACTGACGGACCGGGCAGAATAGGCCAACTCACAGACTGCCTGCGCTCCACCTACTAACTCCATCTGTTGCGGGTGTACGGAACTAAACCGATTTCGTTGCCAACGATTTGATAGTTTTATAATCTACAGGTTAATGACGCAATTGATGCGCTGACTGCTTAAATATTTATCAATCTATTGAATCGAAGTCAATTTTAAAAGTACAGGAACCTCTAAAACCGCTGCAGTTGACCGTCTGTACCTAAAACTCAAGGCGGGCAGGGAAATAGGGGGTATGATTATTTAATTTGATGGAGCCAGTGATTGAGTCACACCCTGCAGGTATCCATTCTATGGGCAGCGCCTTATGTTTCTTGCTTAAAATTACTGCTAACCTAACTTCGATTAATAAATTGATATTGATAGTCCCCCTTTCCCTATGGATGCCCATGGCGAAAAAAGGGGGAAACAGGGGGATGTTCACCGGAATATCGCAACGTCTCATAAACACCCCTCTTGCCGAAGGCACTCCTTCGGAGATATCTCCCCTTGTTAGGGGAGACTTTCTCATGTGCTATTTATTAATCAACCCAGGTTGCTACAAGAGAAACGTTATGATAAATGTTGAGCCCTCACTATTTGATTGAATGGAGAGCTGTCCACCATGCGCCTTCACAATATCGTTGGTAATACTCAGCCACAGCCCCGTTCCAGCCGTTCATTTCTTCGTCGCAAAAAACGTCTGCAGGATTTTGTCTTTCATCTCATCCGGTATTCCCGGTCCGTTGTCCTGCACTTCGATTAGGATTTGACCGTTTTCGGATTTGGTGCTCAATGTTAGCTTCGGGCTGTAACTTTCGCCATGCGCAGAGCGCTCAGCGCCAAGCGAACGCATCGCTTCAAACGCATTATTCACCAGGTTCAAAATCACCCGCGAAAAGTCTTCGGCAACCAATGGCACCTCGCCAACTTCATCATCCAGCTGCAGGTCGATGTCCACATTAATAGGATCATTACCGGCCCGCATCCCGTGAAAGGCCAGGTTTACATATTCTTTGATAAGCGGATTAAGGGCCGTGGGCTCCATTTTTCCATCACCGCCACGGGAGTGCTGCAGCATGGATTTCACGATGGAGTCGGCACGTGAACCGTGTTTGTGGATGGTTTTGAGGTTGGCTTCGATATCGTTGAGGATGTCGAGGAGGAAGGAGTGTTCCTGGGCATTACCCGACACATTATCTTTTTCGGAACTGTTGCCCTCACTCAACACCCCTCGCCTACGCTCCGTTTCGGTACTCCCCTCAAAGTGAGAGTTTCCTTTGGTCCACGGTCCACCTGTATCCTGCACCCATGGCGTGGACAAGTGTCACACCCAATAAAGCACGTGCACTTGATGATCTCTGAAAGTTTGTTAAATTGAAATCCATAAATAATGAATGAATCCATCTAAACTACCCATATTAAAATTCTTCACTATCTTCATTTATGGAAATATTAGGCATTGATGTTGGCGGCTCAGGCATTAAAGGTGCTGTTGTTGATACCAGACAGGGTGAGCTCATCACTGATCGGTATCGCATACCCACTCCGCAACCGCCAAAACCGGACCCCATGCTCGAAACAATTGAGGCCATCATCACTCATTTTAACTGGCAGGGCCCCGTAGGCTGCGGGTTCCCGGCGGCGGTAAAAGATGAGATCGTTAAAACCGCCTCAAACATTGATGATT
>JAWLEH010000149.1:0-6714 GCA_041686215.1 Balneolaceae bacterium
ACCGATCACCTCGCACAATTCGGCTGTATTGAAATCTCATCTGAAGAGTACGATACCCGGCTGGAACGCGCGCTTCGCAAGAATGCTGTTTTTGAAGATTAATAGCTTTGAGCCCGTTTTGAAACTATTGAATGGCTGTCCAGAAAGTAAATCAATAAACAAACCAGCTTAAATAATTTAGACATCTAATCCTTCTCTATTAAATAGAGAGGGATATAGGGTGAGTCCGGAGAGTAAGCCTGAATTATTTAAGCGATGCTCGATGAAATTCACCTTTTTGGCCAGCTTCTCAACATTTCCCGCCTCACTGATATTGAATCATTCTTTATCCTTCTCCTCTTCGTCTCCCCCGTCTTCAATATCAATCACCTCGCCCTCTACTTCATACTCGTCGCGGGTATGATTTTCTTCTTTAGAATTGCCCTTATCCGTCTCTTCAGCTTTTTCGACAACCACCTTAATATCATTTGCAAACATTACAAACATAGTGAGTGCCGAAATAAACGGTGCCATCACCGCAAACAGTGTCGTACCGGCAACTCCGACTGTTAGATGCGTCTGAAAAAGAACTCTCCCGTTTTTGTTTTTGATGATCAGGGTTCTCGCATTTCCTTCACGAATAAGTTTTCTCACTTCGCGAATAATTTCATCAACTGTACCCGTAACCTCTTCAAATAATGTTTTTTGATCGGACTTCATATCTCGCCGGATTAAATTTTTTTGGGAAAAAGTGTAAGGTTTTATCCATTTCATGCTCATACTACGAAAGAGGGTTCATAAAGATTCAAACCTATGCTTTCAAAAGTTTATTGTGCTTCTACAATCGGGGTAGACGCCCGTCTCATTGAAGTTGAAGTGAATATGAGCGGCGGTGTTCCAAAATACTACCTGGTTGGCCTGCCCGACCGGGCCGTCAGCGAGTCAAAAGACAGGATTGACGCCGCCCTGAAGAATGCCGGGGCTCATTTTCCCCGCGGACGCATTACCGTAAACCTGGCCCCTGCCGATCTTCCAAAAGAGGGCAGCGCCTTCGACCTGCCCATCGCCCTGAGCCTGCTTGCTGTTTCCGATCAGATTAATATCGAAAAGCTGTCCCGTGCACTTGTTCTTGGAGAACTGGCCCTCGATGGTCAGCTGCGCCCCGTGAAAGGAGTATTACCCATAGCCGTAGAGGCTCGTAATAAGGGAATCGATTACCTGATTGTACCTAAAGGAAACGGGATGGAAGCAGGAGTTGTGGATGGCATCAACGTGATGGCCTTTGAAAGTCTGGAACAGGTAATGCAATGGTTTGATGACGAAACCAGTCACGACCCTATCCGCGTGGATCCGCAATCCTTGTTCCAGAAAAACGGAAAGCAGGAGATACTCGATTTTGTTGATGTACGTGGGCAGGAAAATGTAAAACGCGCACTTGAGGTATCCGCAGCCGGGGGGCATAATTTGATCATGGTAGGCCCGCCCGGCTCCGGCAAAACCATGATGGCACGGCGACTGCCCACGATTCTCCCTCCGCTAACGCTGGATGAAGCGCTGGAAACCACGAAGATTCATTCCGTAGCCGGATTGCTCACCAATGGGGAAGCCCTGGTCACTCACCGCCCTTTTCGAAGTCCGCACCATACTGTCAGCGATGTGGCTCTTGTCGGGGGCGGAAGCATCCCAATGCCGGGTGAGATTTCCATGGCCCATAACGGCGTACTCTTCCTTGACGAACTGCCTGAATTTAAACGAAGTGCCCTGGAAGTAATGCGTCAGCCCCTTGAAGACGGGTTTGTAAGCATTTCAAGAGCACGCATGAGTGTGAGCTATCCCAGCCGCATCATGCTCGTGGCCTCAATGAACCCTTCTCCCACCGGAGACTGGTTTGATCCCGATGATCCGGAAGGTGCAACCAACATTCAAATGCAGCGCTATCTCGGTAAAATCAGCGGTCCGCTGCTCGACCGGATCGACCTTCATATCGACGTAGAGAAAGTGAGCTACGAAGAACTTTCATCTAAAGCCAGGGGAGAAAGTTCTGAGGATATCCGGAATCGGGTGATTGCTGCCAGAGACATACAAAGTCAGCGATTTATGGGAGTTAAAGGTGTGTACAGTAATGCCCAGATGAACACCAAAACAGCCCGAAAAATCTGTCCGCTTGACGATGCCAGCCAGGATATGTTAAAACGGGCGATGAACTCCCTTGGGCTTTCAGCCCGCGCATACGACAGGATCCTGAAAGTTTCACGAACTATTGCCGACCTCGATTTTTCAGAAGCCATCCAGACTCATCATATTTCGGAAGCCATACAGTACCGCAGCCTCGACCGGGAAGGCTGGCTTGGCTGAAATACAAGCTTTCATATTTCCTGCTTCAGTTATCTGCATTTTTACCGATAACTAAAGTGCCCGGCCGATAGAATTATTTCTTTGATACATACAAGCAGAAACGGGCGGAACAAACCTGTGAGAGAACGGTTCAAGAAAATATGGAGAATAACACCTCATATCGTAAAACAAACTGGGACTGGGTATTTACTCTCCCTTTTATCCTGCTGCTTGTCTACCTTTTAATGTAGGAAGAGTACTTCCGTGTATTCGATACATAAAAGAATCAAGTCATAACCGTAGTCTTCAGCAACTCTCCGTAAAACTCTCAAATCGCACCATCAATCCCCGGAATCTATTCTATATTGATACCCACTCTACATCCTGTCAAGAATCCAGTTTGGCGTGAGTGTCAGCAGCCAGGCAACCAGCCTCCAGCGTCTTGTTACATAGGAGTAAGATTTTTTATTCTCAATATCTTTTAACATCTGACGCACAGCTTTGTCGGTTTCTCCCACCCAAAACATCCCTTTTTTGCCTTCAGTCATTTCGCTCTTTACAAACCCGGGTTTCACATCCGTGATGTAAATATCTTCCTTCAATTTGTTACAGCGCTGCCTGTAGGCTTGCATATACGTACTGATAAAAGCCTTTGAAGAACTGTAAGGAGCCGCCCTGGACGATCCAAACAATGACGCTATGGACGATACCCCCACAATCTGGCCATACCCCTGTTTTCTGAAATACTGGAAAGCTTCTCCAAAGAGCTGTACGAAGCCGCTCACATTCACGTCTATCACTTTTTGTTCCATCGTTGTGATAGATGAGGCGGGATAATTTGAAATGCCTGCGTTCAGCACGATAATATCCATGCCGCCCATCTCATCAATCAGGTTCTGCAATTTTCGCTTCGCATCTTCAAACTCGGTCACATCCATTCGGGTGTAATGGAAATAGTTGCCCATCTCCTTTTTCATTTCTTCGAGGCGCTCAGCGCGTCTGCCTGTTCCCCCCACATGATATTCCTTTTCCACACACTGGCGGGATAATTCCTCGCCAATACCGGACGTTGCACCGATAATGATTATTTTTTTCGACATCTGCCCTTATGTCTATGGGTTTGATTGAGAGTGAATGTTGCTGCCTGACTTCAGTTTTTTCCAGCCGGCACCGTTTGTTGGATCAGCTATCTGTGACGGGTGAAAAATGTGGCCAAGGATTTCAGCTGAATCCCGTAATCTTGGTCCCGGACGGTTAAAATAGTGGTTTCCATCCAGAATGTAGACCTGATTCTTTTGTACCGCAGCAATTTGATCCCACCCCTCTTTCTCCGTTAATGCTGAAATTTCACCAATGGTTTTTTGAATAGAGTAGCCGCAGGGTACAATCAGCAATATATCCGGGTTACACTTGTTTATGGCGCTCATATCCGTCCATGGGGAATGCTTTCCGGCCGTGGCTAAAAGTGACCTGCCACCGGCAATCTCAATAAGTTCCGGCATCCAGTTGCCGCCGGTCATTACAGGCTCCATCCACTCGATAGCTACTACATCCGGTTTTTGAAGCTTATTTACGGCTTCATTAATTTCATCAAACCTGCTGCGAATAGTTTTAACAAGGTTCTCGCCCCGCTCTTTAGCGCCAAGGTGGTCTGAAATGGTGATGAAGGATGCAAAAACCGACTCCAGGTCAGAAGGGGATACCGATACAATTTCCGTTGTCGGTTTCAATTTATTTTTTACGGATTGATCCAGTTCCTTCAGCGAAACTGCACATACCTCACAATGATCCTGGGTAAGAATGACGTCAGGGGAAAGAGTTTCAAGACGGGATTCATTCACTTCGTATATTGAAAGTGCTTTGCGCAGGAGTTCACGTATATTTTTATGAATACTCTTTCCATCCGCGTCCGGTCCTGCAGTATACTTCGGAGCCGTTAACACCGGCAGATCTTGAACGGAAGGGGGATAATCACACTCATGAGACCTTCCCACAAGTTTGTGCTGAAAACCTAATTCGCAGACCAATTCAGTCAGCGCAGGTAAGAGTGACACAACCCTTTCAGGTCTGCTGTCACCGTTAGCCGTACCCGGTTTTGTCTTAACCTGCATTATTCACCAAGAAATTTAGTTGTGGGCAAGGCGTCTCGGAAATGGTGGCGGAAACGTACCTGTGTACGTTGAGCAAACCATTATTGAGACAACGCAGTCCACGGGTAAATTTCGCGGTGAGTGACAATATTTGGCATAAAATGTACATCGTTGTTTGATGTAACTTTCTGACGAATATGGTGATAAAACAATTCAACTTTTATTTGTGAATAGTGCAGGTTAGATTCTCTGTTCAGGCGTTTACAGCTAATTGTTCAGGCATCTTATATTTCAGATATTCGTAACCGCCAAAAAGCACCCCGCAATAAACAAGGTTTCCTGCAATTGTATAATGAAAAAATGGAATCGCAGCTGTGTAGCACATCAGCAGTCCTTCCGCAGTTAACGGGTACATGGGGCTGGTAATCCAAACACCAAAATTACTTACTATAAAAAAGATAACAGACCCGCCAAGTGCTCCGCCGATCACCCGCGGCAGTGTAACCTTGTCAAATAACTTTATCCCAAGAATTGCGATCAGCGCGAAAGCACCGTATATGTAGAGAAATCCACTTGTGAAGAGTGCGAACCCATCATAATATTCAGCATAAACCATGTTGTTTAAAAACAGGTCGCTTAACCAAAGAGCAACAATCGGAACAATGAATGCCCATCTTTTTTGAGAAAAGTAGGCGGCTCCAAATAAAGCGATGGCTCCAAGCGGCGTAAAATTGTAGGCATGTGGCAGAAGTCTCGTGAGAGCTGCAAATAGAATAAAACCGGTAATGATTAAAAATGCGTTTTTCTTCATGGATGGTTGTCAGATCTGCTTTTAATTACAGCGATAAAATAAAGGTTTCTGATGAAAAGTGTGAGATTCATCTCCGATAATTTCCAGACTCTTTACTCACACAACTTCTGCACAGCTCAAAAGTTATGATTCCATTTTTTTTCCACAATTTTCCCTGAATAAGCCTACTTTTGCACACTCGGCCGGACTTCGGTTCCGGGTATAACCAGAGACATTTTAAGATCCATCCATTTATGGCACAGCGTTCCGATCTTTCTGAGCAGCGTATTCAGATTGATGAAATTGACAACAAAATTCTGGACCTCCTCAAACAGCGAAATAAAGTGTCGCGGGAGGTCATTGAATATAAAATAGATAATCAGCTGCCGGTATTTGTTGCCGAGCGGGAGGAAGAAAAGAGTGAACGGTTCAGAGCTATGGCCCGTGAACGCGACCTGGACCCCGACTGGGCCGAGGATTTTTTGCGAATGATTATGTCTGCATCGCGGGCAACCCAATCAACCCATACATTTCCGCGCGCAACAAAAGAGCCAAAACATATCCTGTTTGTTGGCGGTGAAGGAGGAATGGGATCCCTCTATCGGCGTGTGGCCGACCAGAGCGGTCATCATACCTACAGTATAGATAAGGGAAACTGGTTTGAACTGGACGAGATGGCCCCTGAACTCGACCTGGCTATCATAACGGTACCCATCAACCTGACGCTGTCGGTCATCGAACGCCTCAGTAATAAACTTCACTCCAACACCATCCTGGCTGATTTTACCAGTAACAAATCAGATCCACTCGACGCAATGCTGAAGCACCACAGCGGTCCTGTTATTGGCCTTCACCCCATGCATGGCCCCGACGTTCCCAACCTTTCAAAACAGCTAATGGTATGTTGTGAAGGACGGGATCCGGAGCAGAGCGAGTGGTTCAAAGAGCAGTGCAGGCTCTGGGGAATGCGTATAATCGAGGCCGACCCTGAAAATCATGATCATGTGATGAACCTCGTACAGGGACTCCGTCACTTTGTAGCCCTGCTTCACGGATCATTCATGAAAGAGTACGACCTGAATCCATATCAGATGCTGGACTACTCAAGTCCCGTTTACCGTGCGGAGCTTATGATGACCGGCCGTATTTTTGCCCAGGATGCAGAACTTTATGCAGACATTGTATTTGCCAATCAAGAGCGCCGTGAGTTGCTGGTATCCTTTTTTAAACATCACGAGCGCCTGATAGAGATGGTGGAAAAGGACGATAAGCGTGGCTTTATCAAAGAGTTTGAGGCTGTGACTGACTTCTTTGGCAAGTTTGCAACACAAGCGCTCAGGGAGAGCGGCTACCTGATCAACCGGCTGGCAGACAGATTCTCCTGAATGAGTTATGAGTGTTCAGTGATGAGTGTTGAGGTGTAAAAACTCACAACTAAACACTCAAAACTTAGTTAGCACTAATTTATTAACCAAATAGTACCATTCAGAACTGTAGCAAACGCCACCCACAGAATGTATG
>JAWLEH010000150.1:0-6585 GCA_041686215.1 Balneolaceae bacterium
AAAAACTCACAACTAAACACTCAAAACTTAGTTAGCACTAATTTATTAACCAAATAGTACCATTCAGAACTGTAGCAAACGCCACCCACAGAATGTATGGAACCATCAGCCAGCCGGCGATACTGTCTTTCTTGTAGAAAAAGATCGTTGTAGCTATGATTGCCGTCAGGAGCAACAGAATCTCGGCAAACGCCAGGCCGGGACTTTGAGCGTTGAAAAATAATTGTGACCACAGACCATTTAGAAAAAGCTGAATCGCAAACAATGATAGTTCTTTTTTCCCGTCTGTAAATCCCAGCAACTTCCAGATACGCCACGCAGCAAAAGCCATCATGGTATACAATAGGGTCCACACCGGGCCGAAAAGCCAGCCCGGAGGGTTCCAGTCCGGTTTATTTAACTGATCGTACCATTCTGAGGAAGCAATGCCCGGCGAAACCTGGGCGCCGATCCAGGCCACTCCAAAACAGATCAATATAAACGTGATTAAAACACCGGCAGATTTTAATTTCCCTGGCTTCCTGTTATTCATATTTCGTTTATTTTACTTCACTATTTCCTATAAATCACTGCTAAAATTAATATTCACACCAATTACGCGATAAACATTCTCATTACCGTTATCATTGGCACAAACAAATTAATTTGATTCTGATTTCTCAGAGTGCTAATTATCACCATACCATATTTACAAAGCAACCTGATTATATGAAACTATTCTTTACAGTTTTTTCGCTACTTGTTATTTCCACTACTTTCGCCCCGCAACTATTTGGACAACAATCGTTTCAGTTTAACCAGGTTGATTCACAGTCCAAACAGCTTACCACCCAAACACTGTCGGGCGCGGATCAAACCCGCATCTATTTTTCACTAAATGAAGACCCTATCAGGCGCTCTGCAATTCAGGAGGGGGATATCATCGAGGTTCAAACCTCACACAATTCTTACTCTACCCTGGAGATTGTCCGGTCGCAGCGCTATCACTCAACCACGCGTTCATATATTGCCAAAGACCCCGACAACCCTGGGCGTACATTTGCATTTACCTACTCAGAAGGCCGTGTTCACGGAACCTTTCACAAAGCCCATGACGATGTTTACTTTTTTGAATACGACAGTTCAGCCGGGCAAAATTACATTGCAAAATCTTCTCCCTACTATGATGAGGTTCACGCCTGTTCTGTTCATGAAGCAGAAAGCGATTATCTTTTCACTCATCTGCCTGGCCAGGTTGCAAAAAAAAGCAACATCCGGGAAACAACTTCTCACGTTCCCAATGCTTCATCCACAATTGCAACGCTTGAAGATGATGTAACAATTGACCTTCTGATGCCTTACACCCAAAAAGCACGGGAGTGGGCAGAAGACAGCTCCTTTGAGTCTATTGATGCTGTTATTGCACAGTCTCTCAACACATCACAATCCGCCCTGGATAACAGCGACATACACGTTACACTCAGGTTGGTTCATCAGTATGAAACAGATTATGACGCGGATTCAGCTGATTCGCTCGATGAAGACGATCCTGACTATGTATCTGCCGGCGACCACCTCCGGCGCCTGACATATAACCCGGCTGAGCCAATAGATTTCTGCGGTAGCAATACAGAAGATTGCAGCCCATCAGATTTTGCCGGGTTCATGGAGGAGGCCCACGAACTTCGCAACCAGTTTGGGGCTGATCTCGTTGCCGCCGTACTAAGTGAACCAAATACAGGAGGAATTGCATGGCTGAACAGTTCTCCTGCAGGTAACCAAATCCTTGGGTTTTCAGTAAACCGGGTTCAGCAAATAGGCAACGGAACGACACTCGTACATGAAATTGGCCACAATATGGGCAATGCTCACGCAAGAAATCAACCGAATGCCGCGGCAGACGAATTTGGTGGATTGTTTGCCTATTCAACGGGTAACCGTTACAAAATTGAAGACAATCGGTATGCTACCGTAATGGCCTACAATGATGGCGGGTACACGGGAATCCCCTACTTCTCAAATCCGGATATTTCATTTTCCGGATCTCCTACCGGAACCGGAATCACATCCGGCGAAGATGCGGGACCCGCTAACAGCGCCCGCAGTATGCGAGAGATCAAGCGGGTGATTGCGGCATACCGGCCAACAATAGTAGATGCCCCTCTCATTGATCTGGATGAATCGGACATCACTGCACAACTCGACCAAAACAACTCAACCGTTTCTGTTCCCGTTACTATACAAAACAACGGAACCAGTCCGCTTCTCTGGGACTTTGATTTTGATATAGAGAGTGGCACAATTGCTTCAAAAACTGCAGCTTCAAGCACAAAAGATATGCAAATTGCAGCAGCGCAATTAGATTTGGCGTCCTTTGCAGGAAACCAGTTTTCCCAAACGGAACACAACGGGGAAATTTTTGCAGCAGGGTTTGAAATGCTCCAGGGGTTTGGAACAGGTGATTTTGCCGCTACCGGGGGTTGGCGGGCGTTTCAGACTGACGCCCCGTTTCAGATCTCGAATGAAAATGCATCCGCAGGGGGACAACATTTACGTCTGCCACGGCGGTCCGATTCATCCGGCTCTGTTTTTGCCCGTTCTCCGTTTTTCGGCCCTCAACCAGTAGGTGAATATACTATTTCGTTCGACCTGGCAACAGAAGTTCCTGCCGACGGATCAGGTAATCCTCTGTTTGATGCCTATGCCTATGACGCCTCAACAAACACAATCACAGCGGGAATTATCGTTTCCGATGAGGGGAATATCTTTGCCAGAAGTATCAATGAAAGTGGGGAGGAAGAGTTTTCATTCACAGGGGAAACCCTGCCGGATGACGACAATTACAGGTCTTTCCGGTTTGCATTTAACCCGAACAACCGAACGATCGATTACTACCTTGATGACGATCAGATTGCATCCAATCCATATCCTGCGGGACGTAAACCCGATTTTATTTACTTTGGCCAGAGAAACGAAATCAGCGGCGCCTACATGGATATCGATAATATTATGGTTGAACGAGTTCACTCCCCGTTCAACTGGTTAACTACTGAGTCGTTTGGAGGTGTCATTGAAGCCGGCTCTTCCGAAACCGTAAACCTCACGCTTTCAGCTGAAGATGTATCTACCGGAGATTACGAAACAGTTTTACTGGTACGAAGCAACGATCCCGATAATCCTGTGTTGGAAATTCCCATCTCAGCCCAGATACAAATGGCAACTTCTGCCGAATCGTCAACCGATCTTCCCGAAAGAGTTGAATTACAACAGAACTATCCGAATCCGTTCAACCCCTCAACAACTATTCAGTTCAACCTGAACCAAACAGCAGATGTAACACTTGAGGTATTTAATATTACCGGGCAGCGGGTTTCAACATTGATCAATGGAACACTGAATGCGGGAAGCCACACACAAACGTTCAATGCAAGCGGCCTATCAAGCGGTTTATATATTTACCGGCTGAAAACTCCGTCTTCCACACTCACCCGCCAGATGATCCTCGTTAAATAACCGACTCCCGACTAATGAAAATAAATTTATCTCGTACATTTTGGGTACTCCTGCTGCCGGTTATGATATTATGGGTTGGCTGCTCCGGCCGGGAGGGCGAACAAGAAACTGAAACTCCTGCAGGTGAAATTGCTGAATTTCCACGCCTGATGATTCAACCCGGCGATACCCTTTTTTTCAGGCCCATTGGCCATATCACAGACGGGTATCAAACACCGAGGCATCTTGAGAAAGAAGCAGTTCATTCATTTATATTTGTAGAGCCTGCCGACTCAATCAGCAACATCAGAAATTACGAGAGTGGAAAAACCCTCAATTTTTCACTCGGCGAGGACCTGATGATTTCAGCAAAAATTAACCGAAACCAGGCAATCGGTGAACGTATCCGAAACCTGACCGCCACCGTTAAAGAACCCTATGAAGGCGTGGTAACACTCTCCGTAAATGATACAACAATCACCGGAAATATTGATCTTGTGAGCCAAAACCGGCTGTTTCACATCCGTTACGACTCTATTAGCGGTCTGCACTACGTTGCCGATATCGACCGGTCTAAACTGGATGTTATGCAGGGGTCTGACCCGCTCGAGTTAAATTAGCATTTATATCAGTCAACACTCTATTTCTTAAACAGAGTGGTTGCCACAAAAAAGATATTCTCTTTGCGCTCCAGTAGCCGCCGTTTAAAATAGGGGAACCACATGGTTCCATAAGGAACATACACACGTGTGTTGTAACCCTGACCCGCCAGATTAATCATTGTATCCTCCCGCAGCCCGTAGAGCATCTGAAACTCAAATCGTGATTTACCGAGTTCCTGATCCTCCGTATACCTTTTCACCCACTCAACCAGCTCATCATCATGGGTAGCGATTCGTGGAAATGTGGTTTTTTCGAAAAGTAGTTTGGAATACTCTTTAAAGGCATCCCGTATTGCCGGCATATTCTGCAGGGCAATTCGCTCCGGTTCTTTGTAGGCCCCCTTGCACAAACGGATGTCTGCACCCAGTTTCGCAAGATCCGGAATATCCTGTTTTGTCCGGTGCAGGTAAGCCTGTATTACAATTCCCACATGTTTTCCATAAGCCTTAAACGCCTCTTTAAAAAGATCAATCGTTGCCTGTGTATAGTCAGATCCCTCCATATCAATACGGACGAAAGAGTCGTGCTTGCGGGCTGTATCCAGTAAGCCAAATAAGTTCTCTTTACAATACACCTCATCAATATCCAGGCCAAGCATCGTTAGTTTTATGGATATTGTGCTTTTCAGCCCGGCCTGATGTATGCTCTTGATGAGCTGCCTGTAGCTCTCCACCATATCATCCGCCATCTCGCGGTCTTTCACATTTTCGCCAAGCAGATCAAGCGTCACTTTAATACCGTGCTTGTTCAATTCTTTCACTTTCGGAACGGACTGGTCGAAAGTCTCTCCGGCAACAAATCGTTTTGCCAATACAAATGGTAATTTCATAGCAGATGATACATATTGAAGATTTCAGAAAGGGAATAAAACCGCTTTCAAGGCTAAAATACAGAGAATTAAATAAATATATATTGTTGGTTTAGCCCGAGATTGATGGAATTGAACACACAAACTTTTTTTGAGTAGTTAGAACATACTGACTGAACAAAAATCATATCTTTTCCGATTGATTTCGCAACATATTCCGACAGCGGTGCGTACCAACGCGGTAGCTTTCACATTTCACTTAACAGGTTTTACTATGAAGACGATCAAAAAAGTTTCCCTGTGCGTTCTCGCGTCCATCATTGCTTTTTTCAGCTCCTTAAATGCACAAAATGTGAATGATGCGTATCGTACTGAAACGTTTCAGGTGGATGATAACCCGGCAGTGATGATACGAACATCGGGAGGATCCATAGAGGCTGAAGGCCATTCGGAAAATGAAGTCAGAGTTTATATGATTGTAAAGCGGGGCAGTAATGTGCTCTCGCCGGGTGAAGCTGACCTTGATGATTTTGATATCGATATCCGGAAAACCGGCAATCGGGTCATAGCATCTGCTGAAAAAAGAAGTAGTGGTTGGTTTGGGTCCGGTTCCAGCAATATATCCATTTCATTTATTGTACAGGCACCGGAAACAGCGTCTGTAGAGGGCAATACAAGTGGCGGGTCCGTTTCGGCCTTTAATTTTACGAGTCCGCTTAAGCTCAGCACCAGCGGTGGAACTGTAACTGCTGAATCGATCCGTTCTGACACGGAACTCAGGACTTCGGGGGGAAGCATACGCCTTTCAGATATTTCCGGTTCTATATCAGCAAGAACGAGCGGCGGATCCATTACGGCAGAAGATATCCACGGCGCCTCTGAACTGCAGACCTCAGGTGGCAGTATCCGGCTTTCAAACAGCAGCGGTCCCATATCTGCCCGCACCAGCGGAGGCAGTATTCGGGCCGAACTCACTGAATTCAACGACGATCTTGACCTTCGCACCAGTGGCGGCAGTATTTCAATTCGGATTCCAAGGAAAGATCACTTTACTGTTGATCTTGCCGGCAGCCGGGTAGATATAGAATTGCGCAATTTTTCCGGCCGGTCTGACCGAAGAAGCATTGAAGGAGAGTTCGGTAATGGCGGCCCTGTTCTGGCTGCACGAACAAGTGCGGGAACGGTTCGTGTGGAGTATTATTGATGGAATTTTAATCTCAATTATACATATAAAAAAAGCTTCTGTAGAGCAATACGCAATACAAAAGCTTTTATGTCGGGACGATCACGCCTCACGCGTGACGACCCCTCGCCCCCTCACGTGTGACTCGGCTCCCGACCCATCGGGAAGCCACGTTTCGAGAGCCTCCAAACGCCGATTTTGGTCGTCGGCATTGCTGCTGTATAGCAATAGTACAGCAGTGACTTGGATCTTGACTTATTTTCACGCTACGAAGCGATGCGGCTAAAACAGAAAACCCCAATACACGCTTTTAACGTACATTGAGGCTTCGCTTATGTCGGGACGACAAGATTTGAACTTGCGACCTCTCGACCCCCAGCCGAGCGCTCTACCTAACTGAGCCACGTCCCGAATTAAAAAATCAATATGTTGTTCGGGACGATCACGCTTGAGGCGTGAC
>JAWLEH010000151.1:0-6521 GCA_041686215.1 Balneolaceae bacterium
TTACCTACCCAACCAAAAAAGCAGCCAACAACCCGGCACCGGTTGCAGCTAAAAGCAGCAGTATCAACCGTAAACTTTCTTTGAATCCTACAAAAAAAGCGAAAATCCCCCCTTTTACCAGTGTGTTCGTTGCAGATGCCAGCACAATGCCTATCACGGCCGTATCGGCAGACAAATCTTCCCGGGCCATTTTAGAGAGCGACAATGTAATGGCGTCGACATCCATCAAACCGGATGCGACAGAAACTGCGTAGATTCCTCCATCCCCAAACCATTCTTTCACAAATTCTGACAGCAACAGTATTGCCGCTAACAAGGCTCCAAATTTTAGCGCCATTCCAAGCTGAAACGGATTTTTTAGCTCGATTTGATCGCTTGCTTCATCCTCTTCCCGAAAAAACCAAAGCCAGACACCTCCTGTTAGAACGCCCGCAAACATAACGGATATGGGTATCCAAAGCGCTTTTAAGAGTGCTGAATTTACGACCGACACTTCCACAAGGACACGGATGAACATTATGGACGAGGCAATCATCACACCACCCATAAAGAGGTTTTTCTCTTTGTGTAGTTTTGCGAACTGAGCAAAACTTAATGTCACCGCGGTTGATGATGCGAGTCCCCCCGTGACAGCTGTCAGAAACGTACCCGCTTTATTGCCGGCAAATTTGATTGCAAAGTAGCCAAGGAACGAGAGCCCGCTGATCAACACAACCATCCACCAAATCCAGTATGGATTGAGTGCCTCAAAAGGACCATAACCTTCGTTGGGCAGCATTGGCAGCATCAGCACGGATATTACCAGCAGTTTTATACCGGCATCGACCTCCTTCTCTTTTAAGTTCCGTAGCCAGCTGTGAAGTTCGGGCTTATAGCCAAGCAGTATCAGGATAACCACCGTTACTGATAGTGCTGCAATGTGATGTCCTGAAGCTGCCCACGCGGCAAGTGCAAATACAACCAGTATTGCATAGGCTGTTGTTGCTCCTACATCTTCATCCCGTTTCACATCCTGACGGTAGGCAGCATAGGCCAGCGCCGATACCCCCAGGAACGCCGCGGCCAGAATATACTCTCCAAACTCTGCCGATAGCAGTGCCGACAAACCACCCAGCAAACCAATCAAACTGAATGTACGGACACCCGCAATCCTCTCCCCTTCATTCAGCTTGCGTTCACTCCAGCCCCGTTCGGTACCGATCAGAAACCCTATAGCGAGTGCCACAAGCAGATCCAGAAATATGCCGTTGACCTGGTCCATATAGATATTATTACCTGTTTCCCTGCAATATCGCTATAAGCGATTGTCTTCCAAAGAAAACCTCTTTTACACTGGTATGTTTATTCATGTCCGGACAATGGTGGCTTGCAGTTTCTCGGGTTGAGCCTTTTCCCCGATAATCATTCACATAGTGTATTAACAGCAAAGTATTTATAATCAGTAATTTAACCCTTGTAAAGGCTATACTAATTAAGTGGTAGCAACACTATCATAGGAGCGCGCCTGGCAGGACGGTTCCCTTACATGCATTCTCCAGGTTAGTAACCTGCTGAACCGCCACTACCATACGCATAGGTGTATCGGGAATATTCCGGAGCCGGGCCGCTCTGTGATGGCGCCTTTGCGCCACTCATTTTAAACGTTATCCGGGTCGGGCGGCAAAAAGCGGAATCAATAGCTGCATTCCGTGTGGAGTAAATAACGTTTACTCCCGGCTGTTGCGGTCTGCGAAGCGAAAACGATCACGCCGGTCGTTTGCCCTGGCGAATATGATCAATTGAATTCTCCTCCGGCACCCATAAATTACCGGAATTGTTACGGGCAATCTTATCCCTGGGTCAGCAGCACCAGGCTCTCGTCCAGCGCCGATACAGAGTGAGATACGTTGGCCGGTATTTGCACTTCATCATACTTTTTCAACCGTTGATCACGCTTTTCCTGGGTGTATATCACATCCCCTTCCATCACCAGGAGTTTGGTCGGATGTTTAGCCTTGTGGTCTTTTAGTTTCATCCCCTTTTTGAACCCAAAGATTAACACTTTAAACTGGTCTCCGAGGTGAAAGGTTTTCGCCACCGGGTGTTCAGCCTCTTTAAGCTGTTCTAAAATCTCTTTAACGATCATAACTCTTCTTTTTCTGTTCTTGTTCTACTGAATAATTTGATCCTGGTATTGGTCATCAAAGGCATCGGAAGAACCATACCATCAGCCCTGCTGAAACGGACATTTTCAGGAGTATTCATCCAGCCAGTCATTTGCGGTGAATGTTTTCAATTCTTCAAAATAGTCGTTCGAAAAATCCTCCGAAGCCTCTCCTTTACCAACCTCCCAGAGATATTTGGCCAGCACGCTGCCAATTGCGTGAATTGCATCATGCCGGTCGAGCCCTTCCTCCATCAACCGTTCCGCAGTTTGTTTCACCGGATACTCGTCTCCCAAAGCAATTTGGTTTTCCACAACCACATGAATAACGGAGTGTATTTGAAGACTCCCATCTTCAAATTCTTCATCATCATGCCTCAGGTGATAGTCGGTCACAATCATGGCACGCTCCTCTTCAGGCAGCTCGAGCCATTCCCCTGGATCGGGTGCATTTAACGGATTATATGAATCAATCATAGAAGTGTACTTTTCTTTATTCAATGAAATGTTGTGACTGTAAACTAAAAACTAAACGGATCTCACCGGGTGAGATCAACTGATTTTTCGCATAATTTTATCTTAATTATAAATATAGACTGCATCGAACAAAGGCAACTTCTTTTATCACGACCCAAATAATTCTCAACCACCTCAGGCAGTCCAGACGCAAAATACCAAATCAAATCACTCAGTCCGAAAGATAATAGACAATTGTTGAGACCACACGCACATTTTTGATGTGAGGGTTGTTGCTGTCGCGGGGGGAGATAGAAAACTGACCCTGAGATGCTGTTTTAATTTTGCCAAGCCTGCTGCCTGAATCTTCAGCAAATTTCTGAGCCACCTTCCTGGCCTCCACGGTGGCTTCTTCAATCATTTCAGGTTTGATATCATTTAGTTTTGTAAAAAGGTATTCGGTTCTGAACTGGTAGTCATCTCCTGAGATGGCCACACCCCGGCTGCCCAGCTCTCCGGCCTCTTTTTTCATCTGCCGGACCTCCTCCACCCGCTCGGAATAGACCGTAATCACCTGCGATCCCACATATCGAAATCGCGCAGACTCATCTCCGCCATATCGCTGAGCCGAACGATCGGTAACCAGGGGCGTATCCAGTGATATCTCATCGTCGTTAACTCCGCGGCTTTTCAGAAACTCCTGCACTTTGTCTGCGTTCTCTTCCAGAGTAGCATACACCTCCTGCAGATCATTTCCGGCGGCAGTATACTGGATGGGCCACACCACAACATCGGCCAGTTGCTCCTGCTCCGACAGCCCCCGCACGGTTACCGTACGCTCGTATTCTTTATAGCTGATTGCGGCATCCCGCAGGAAAAAGCCTAACACACCGAGCCCGGCAACCAGGCAGAGTCCTAACACCCAAACACTTTTATTGTCCATCTGTTTCTTTTATTGTTGATGACCATCGATTCCCGATGTGATAATCTCTTCAAGATCAAATGTCTATTCTTGTTCCCTGTTCACATGGTATTTTCTAAACATAATCTATCGGAGCAAGTCATCCTCCGGTATTTCACCGTCTAAATCTTTCCGGTCAGTTCCAAGGCTATTCACCGCAAAAAGATACTCCTCAACCGGCTTTCCGCCTATCAGGTGCCTCTGAATGATCTTCTCCAGAACGTCCGGTGTACAGGAGTGGTACCAGGTTCCTTCAGGATACACCACAGCAATGGGCCCTCGCTTGCACACCCTCAGACAGTTGGCTTTCGTTCGAAAAATGCCGCCCGCATCATCCAATTCTAACTCTTTAAGCCGGGCTTTCAGATATTTCCAGGAGGCCAGCCCAACCTCGTGCTTGCAGCACTTTGGGTTGGTTTGATCCGCACATAAAAAAATATGCCGGTTTACAGTTTCGATATTCAGTTTGGCAGCTTTTTTCTTCAGTCGCTCCAGAGATTTTTTCTTCATATCAGTGTTGATCTGTTTACACGTCTGTTACGTTACGATTGCATAAATTTCGAAGTTAAAGATATGCATTGGTTGTGAAACAAGAATGTTTCCAATCTGTCAAAATGCTTCTCCGGCTGATTTCTTATATTGAAACAACATTTGCAGGTTTTCTGTATACGAACCGGCAACTGCACCAACTCAAAACCAGATAGCCAGTTATGTACCAGCAATTCCAGGTAAACGTACAGTATAAATCCCGCGAGCGCCAAATTCTTAACGCGGTTCTTACACTTGCCACCGGTATTCTCACGCTAATATACCCCAGTTTTCTCTACCTGATTGCCGGAGGATATCTCATTGCATTGGGGCTGCTTTTTGTGGCCTTCAAAACTCCACCGGTTATTGCCGCATTTCCGATACTCACCGGGATCTTCATCTTTGTCTTTCCCGATGTAATACCCGTTACCTTTGCGGTATTCCTCGGGTTCTTTGGCTTGATATTACTCCTGAGTTTTGGATTTGTATTCATGGGGATTCTCACGCTGATCATGTCAGGTCTGATCATCACAAACCCCGATTCTGTGGCCTACCTGATCGCGGCTTTTCTGCTTTTATATGGGGTATCAAACCTAATTAAGCTTTTTCAGCAGAAATCGGGAGGGAACAAGAGAAAGCCGAAAGATCCCAACGAAATTATTATTGATTAGGCTCAACTTGCGGTTCATTGCTGAATTTAATTACTTCGAATGGACGCAAATCAAAACTGAAATCATTCTCCTTGCCCTCAAGCCTGGTCGCCGCCATATCGCTGATTCTTTTTGCCATCGGCTACCGCTATTACTCTAAATTCCTGGCAGAAAAGATCTACAAGCTTAATCCGGATTATATGACGCCGGCCCACGAATTCAGTGATGGGGTGGATTATGTACCGGCGAATAAATTTGTGCTGCTGGGCCATCATTTTACCTCCATTGCGGGTGCTGCACCTATTGTGGGTCCCGCCATTGCCGTTTACTGGGGATGGCTCCCAGCTATGCTCTGGGTTGTTTTCGGAACCCTTTTTGCCGCAGGCGTTCACGATTTCGGGACGATGGTGCTTTCAATACGAAACAAAGGTCAGTCAGTCGGCACGCTTGCTGATAAACTGATCGGCCACCGGGCAAAGCTACTCTTCCTTTTTATTATTTTGATTCTCGTGCTGATGGTTAACGCTGTGTTTGCATGGGTGATCTCCAGCTTGTTTATCAATTTCCCTGCCACGGTACTCTCCATTTTCATCCAGATCCCGCTTGCCGTCTGGATCGGATTCCGGGCCTACAAGAAAACCGGCGGCATGGTTATTCCGGCTATTATCGTACTTGTGGTGATGTACACCACAGCCATACTTGCCAGCTATATCCCCATTCTTCAAATCGATATTGTGGCCTGGCTTGGCGGAGAAAGCGGGGGCGGGTTTGCAGGACTTTCAACAACTGGTACTGCGTTTTTGATCTGGATCATCATTTTGATGGTGTACGTTTACTTCGCTTCCACACTTCCGGTTTGGATGCTGCTGCAGCCGCGCGACCTGATCAATGCTTATCAGCTTATCTTCGGACTCATCCTGCTCTACCTGGCGCTGTTTATAACGAGTCCCGAAATCACTGCGCCGGCCACTAATCCCAATACCGGGGATGTGAGCTGGTTTCCGTTGCTATTCATCACCATCGCCTGCGGGGCTATTTCCGGTTTTCACGGACTGGTTTCATCCGGCACCACTGCAAAACAACTTGATAAGGAAACAGATGCTCGTTTTGTTGGGTATCTCGGTGCGATTGGCGAAGGATCTCTGGCGCTGATCACCATTGTGGCCATCGTCACCTATTTCAACACTACCGGCGAGTTTCTTGACGTCTACCATTCGTTTGAAGCCGCTGGCTCCAGTGGCCTTGGAATTTTTGTAGAGGGTGCAGCAGCCCTTGCCACCGGTTTGATGATTCCACTGCAGGCCGCAGAAACCATCATCGCCGTTATTGTGATCAGTTTCGCCGCCACGACGCTGGATACCTCCGTCCGCCTGATGCGGTATATCCTCAACGAACTTGGCGAGGAGTATAAGGTTACCACGCTTACCAAACTTCACCCATCCACGGCTATCGCGGTTGGAGCGAGTGCGGCGCTGGTTCTGCTGCCGGAAGGCCCGCGCGGACTCGGTTCCGGCGGATACCTTCTCTGGCCGCTCTTTGGCACATCCAACCAGCTGCTTGCGGGTATCAGTCTGCTATTGATTACCATCTGGCTACGCCGTAAAGAACGACCCGTTATCTACACGCTTATCCCGATGATATTTCTGCTCTTTATGACGCTTTGGGCGATGATTGAGCAGGTCGTGTTTCAGTGGTCGGGTTTTGGAGAAGCGGATGCCAACTGGCTGTTGTTTTTCTTCGGGGCTATCATCCTTGGTTTTACGATTTGGATTTTCCTGGAGGC
>JAWLEH010000152.1:0-6437 GCA_041686215.1 Balneolaceae bacterium
AGTCTGCGTCACACCAATAGTCATTTCACCCTGTGGTGACTGTACATTGTTATCGGCATCCATCACAACGCTTCCTGTGAGTCCGCCATTGGGCAAAACGGCCGCAGCCATTCTGTTGATCCACTCACGGCCCTGGGCGGCATCACCGGCAACAACTTCTTCCTCTTCGAGAGATTCCCGGATCTCAGTATCAACTTCGCGAACCTCTCCAAACTGCTCAAGCTGATCGCCAAGCTCATCACCGTTACCGACAACCAGGATTTTCATATCGTCCGGACGCATGTATTCCCTGGCTACGCGCTGAATGTCTTCAGCGTTAACTTCTCGAAGCTGATCGATATAGGTTTCAAACGCATCTTCAGGAAGCCCAAGGTATTCGTTATTCATCCTTTGGTTGAGTACATCTGATCGACTGTCATTCCGAAACACCAGTGAATTAAAAATAGAATTCCGGGTATCTTCCAGCTCTTCTTCAGTTACCGGTTCTTCCTGTAACTTTTCCATTTCCCTGCGCACTGCCTCAATGGCTTCGGCGGTTGCTTCACTTCGGGTAAATACACCGGCATAAAACTGTCCGCGATAGAGCGTGCTGCTGCCATAATTTCCAAACACTGAGTATGCCAGTCCCTGGTCGGAGCGCACGTTTTGAAACAGACGCCCCGAAAATCCGCCACTCAACACTTCGTTCATGGCCTGGAGTGCTGCATAATCAGGATTGTCCCGGAAACCGCCAATATGCCCCATCAACACAACAGACTGGTTCACATCGCTTTTGTCGACAAAATGGATTGAAGGTTCAAACTCGTAGTCAACTTCGTCAAACTCCAGTTCGTTGCGTTCTCCGGCAGGAATTTCAGAAAATGCTTCTTCCAGGATTGGTTTGATTTCATCCACGTCAAAATCTCCCACAAGACCCACCATCAGGTTTTGCCCGGTGTAGGCATTTTGATGAAACTCAATAAGATCTTCCCGGGTAATGTTGTCCAGCGTATAGAGCTCAGTTGTACGTGCCTGAGGTGAATCCTCCCCATATATCAGCTTACTGAATTCTCGAAAGCCGATCTGCTGGGCGTCATCATTTCGCCGCGAGATAGAAGATCGCTGCTGGCGGATTGCCAGGTCGATTTTCTCCTGGGGCATTCGTGGGTTTCTCATTACATCAACCAGAACAGGCAGCAACTCATCAAAATCCTCTTTGAGAGTATTCAGTGAAACGGAGCCACTGTTACGACCCATTCCAAACTCAATTTGAGCCGCTTTGTCTTCCAGAAGCTGGTTAAGTTCATCTTCTGGGTAAGCTTCAGATCCGCCGTTTCGCATGGCGTTTGTCATGATAGAGCTAAGACCAACTTTATCTTCAGGCTCCATAAATGATCCCGCACGAACAATCATGTTCAAATTAATTAGTGGTACTTCATCATCTTCTACAAGATAGAATTTCATACCATTATCCAATTCAAACATTTCCACTTCGGGAATCTGGTAATCATTCAGTTCAGGAAATTGGAGCCCTTCAACATCTACAGGATTGCTTTGCGGTGCTGTGGCCTGCTCCTGGGTAGCACACGAGACGGCTACCATCAGAATAATTACAAATAGTGTATACGATTTTATATTCATTGCTTTCATTGTTTACTCCTCTGCGTCTATTCTTTCCATTTCTTCGCTCTCTACATTTTTGATCATACCTACAGTACGATTACTTTTCTTGATGTATGTCTCTGCTACGCGTTGTATATCTTCAACCGTTACCTCTTCGAGACGCTCCAGGTCTGTGAAGGCAGTTTTCCAGCTTCCGCCATTCACATGGGCAGATGCCAGCGTTTGTGCGATCCCTGAATTCGAGGTGAGTGACCGCACGAGGTTTGCCCGCCTGTTTGTGCGAACCCGGTCGAGTTCTTCCTGGGTGATACCTTCATCGATTATTTTCTGAAACTCCTCACGCAGTGTCGTTTCCACTTCCTCCATTTCCACACCCTGGTTTGGCACTACAAATCCAATGAATAACCCCGGATACTTACTGCCGGGATACCCGTTTTGCGCGCTTACCTGAAGTGCGGACTGATCCTCCACCACCATTCGGCGATAAAGGCGCGATGTTCGTCCGTTCGACAGAATTCCCCCCAGAAGATTTAGCGCCTGGAAATCCGGGTGCTGGTTATCAACGGTGTGATACCCTTCGATGTAGATGGGCTGCGACTGTTCTTCAATAACAAAACGCCGTTCTCCGCGCTGCTCCGGTTCTTCAACACGAAGCTCTGGAGCCGGGTCCTGGTACTCCATTTGAGAGAAATATCTATCAGCCAGCTGACGCATCTCACCGGCATCCACATCACCTACAATCGTGATTGTAAAACTTGATGGTGCGTAATACTTATCGTGAAATTCCCATGCGTCTGCAATGGTGGTATTCCGGATGTCGGATGGCCAGCCTATTACCGGGTTCTTGTAAGGGTGGGCTGAAAAAGCGGTAGCGGAAAACTCTTCAAGAAGCCGGCCAAACGGATTTGAATCTGTCCGCTGACGTCTTTCTTCATATATCACATCTTTTTCAACGTAAAATTCCCTCATCACCGGGTTCATAAAGCGGTCGGCCTCAAGCATGAACCAAAGTTCAGCTTTATTTTGCGGCAAGCTGTAGAAATAGCCTGTCTGATCGGTAGATGCAAAAGCGTTCACCCCGGATGCACCTTCCCGTTCAATAATTTGTGTAAATTCATTATTTACGACATAGTCTCCGGCTTTCTCCTGCAGATCCTGAAACTCAGCCCATAAGCTGTCCAGCTTTTCCTCTTCCGGTTCAAACTTATTGTACTCATCCAGCCATGCGGTATACGCATCGTCCATCTGGTTGATGTACTGCTCCTCTTCCTCATAATTGTTGGTACCAATTTCATGGCTTCCTTTAAACACCATGTGCTCAAATATATGGGCAATTCCTGTACTTCCTACAGGTTCATTAGCGGCTCCCACATCCACAAATGTAAAGAAATGGGCTACAGGTGCCACATCCCTCTCTACAATAATGAAATGAAGTCCATTATCGAGGGTAAATTCGGTAACGTTCTCCTGAAAGGATTCCAGGTTCTGAGAAACAACTGAAAGCGGCATGAAAAGCAGCACCGGTAACAGTATCCCCATGACTAAGTTCGCTCTTTTTAGCATAGTTAATTTGATTTGATTTGATATGGACACATCCAATGACTTACGTGATGAACATAGAAAAGATTCACTCTTTTTTTCAATGAATGGTTGCGTGAGCCAAATGTGCCATTCTAATTTTTTAAATTCAACAATCCAGTGAAATTTAATTTAACCATCAGCAGATTCTGTAATTTTGATAGTCTTCATCTAAAAAGTACTTATCTGTGATATACATACTACCTTCCGGATGTATATTGACTTTAAAATGACGTTATGAATACATTGAAAGCCTGTTTTTCACCTTCAGCCTGGAACAAATACCGGGTATTTTTACTTCTTTTTGGACTTCTGTTCGCCTATTTTTTCTTTTTTCACGATGCGAATGTATCAGGGCTTCTGTCTGCATATTTTATTTACAAGGCAATTTCAGGCCGCGGATGCCTGGCTGGAAATTGCTCAGCTCCAGGTGAACTTGACAGACAGTACTCAAGTTAACAGCTTTACGGTTTGTCCCGGACAGGGTTAACTATTTGACTGATGTTTACTAAAACAGGGCTACGAGTCCGTTTGCTTCTCTATAGTCATTTTACTTCTCGTCCTGAAATAACCATCTCTCAATAACTGTAAAACTGACCTTCTCTCTTCAGGCGGTTTTGAGTATTTCTCAAGCCACCGCATATCCAACACATTTTTAAGGATGGCGAATATTCTGCCACTCAACACAAATTTTTCAATCACATAGAAAGCGTGATCAGGTCCATCTGAAAGAATCAACGGGTTAACTGAGTACGGTTTATAATCAACCAGCGGTTTGTTCAGCAGCAGGGATTTGATATTTTTCCTGAGCACAACTCCCTGTTTTACCGCATGAACACCAATTTGCGGAAAGTTATTTCCACCCACATCGGCCAAATCACCGGCCGCAAATACTGAATTGGTACCCGCCACCCGAAGTGTGTTGTCCGTCAAAATCCGGTCACCTTTTCCTGTTTTAAAACTGTGATCAATAGAAACCGAACCCGGTTGATTTCCTGCCGCAAGAATGGTTTGATCAAATTTGCCTGCAAATTCTTCTGTAGCAGTTTGGCCTGTCAAAACTGTAACTCCCCGCTGATTTAATATGGAGGCAACTTTCGTTGACAAAGTATTTGGAAATGAAGAAAGCAGTCGGGCGTTTGTATCCACTACTGTGATTCTGGGGCGATTAGGCTGCTGGGGATGCGAGAAGTTCATGGCAAGTTCTGAACCAGCTGCACCACCCCCAACGATAAGCAATTTATCTACATCACCTGAACAAATTTTCTCTCTTAGATCCAACAGTTTCGACATCGGTTTTACTGCAGATACATTTTTTCCCTCAAGAATAGGTTTCGTCAAAGCTCCAATATTCAGCAATAAATAATCATATGAAACTTCACTACCGTCAGATGTGGTAACTGTTTTCCGATCTTTATTTATGGAAACGACTTTTGTAAATCTGAAAGGCACGTCGTACCGGTTACATAAGTTTTCCAGATCAATAGCGGTCTGTTCCCACGTATAAAATCCAGCCATATATTGTGGCAGTGCACCGGAGTATATCAGGTAAGGTTCTGCGGAAATAAGAGTAATTCTGAGGTCATACTTCCTCCATTTCCTTCCCATTTTAATGAGGGGCAAGGAAGCATGTCCGCCTCCGGCAATTACAAGATTTTTAGCCATATATGGCGATTATCAAAACATAGCTATTGTTTCATTTGGAAAGCCCATACTTCAGATTCCATTTTCTTTGTCATGCTAAAAATCTTTCGTTAGATAACGAAAAGATTAATCCACAAATAATTACATACTATATGCAGAGTGACAATTTTCCACAAGCACAAGTCACTTTGGATTGTTTTATAGCATGGTTAACACCTGAGCTTTGCAAACTTTTTATGGCACTACCACTTCTTTAGTACTGTTCTACAAGTCTTAAAGAGCAGATGGTAAAGACTTTGTGATTACAATACTGAGTCCACTCCGAAAAGTCATACGTTCTGAAAATTAGTAGCTCAAGCTTAAATAATTTAGATTTATTTGATTCGGAGTGGGCTCAATA
The DNA here is from genome assembly GCA_041686215.1 of Balneolaceae bacterium. Classification (GTDB taxonomy): domain Bacteria; phylum Bacteroidota; class Rhodothermia; order Balneolales; family Balneolaceae; genus SW132. Next base: position 5,225 of record JAWLEH010000152.1, read on the forward strand.
CTAAAATGTAAAATATCGAACATTTTCTTTTGCCATGTATCCGGCCACTTCCGGAGGACTCGCCACGCCAACCCCGTCTATCAAATCAGACTCCGAATACTCGCGATTGGGCAGATATATACCACAAACCTCTGTTTTGACACCTCCTTCAATAAGTCCGACCAAAAGTTCTTTGGGAGATCGGTCAGCTGGCTGAAATGTTGTAGTTTCAAAATCCTTCAAGGCGAGGTTTCCGCCTTCTCCACAGAGAAGTATTCGTACGGGTACATCACGGTTTACTGATTGCGTGGCCAGTACAAGAGCCATCATTTGAGTCTCGGCATCTTCAGATGTGATCACGACAAAGAGTTCTGAGTCGGCATCCTGTGCCTGCCCTTGGGTTGCTAACGTTAATAAAGGTAGGATGAGCATTATGATCCATTTCATAGGTAATAAATTTAAGGTTTAAATATGGGTACAAATTCTTTCAGAGGCATTTCTTGCGAACTTCCATCTCCTGCCTGGTCTCTTTCAAGCGTCATTTCATATATGACCTTGTCGTTTCTGTAATATCGTTTTTGGTAGTAAACGGGCTTCTCACCAATCGTGTACGAAATTCGGTCTATTAAAAACAGAGCCGAATTACCAGGTACATCAAGATGCTTCGCTACTTCCGGGTCCGCCAGTTCGGCCGACATTCGGTAACAACCCCGGATTACAGGAATATCATAATTTTCTTCCAGCTGCTTATATATTGTTGATTGCTGAAGCGCCTTTTTGTCCAATAACTGTCCGTACAGTATCGGGAGCCAGGAGATATCGAAAGCCACGGGTTCACCGTCCCCAAGACGAAGCCTGTCTACCCGTAGTACTTTCATATCGTCTTCGATGTTCAGTCTTTCTGCCACCCACCTGGGTGCTGTAATAACATCAAATCGTTTTACTACCGAAGAAGCCACAAGCCCGGCTTTAGTCATATCCTCATTGAAATCAGTCAATTCAACCAAACTGTGTTTTTTCCGGCCGTCACTTACAAATGACCCAACACCCTGGCAACGATAAATGAGCTCGTCGCTTTCCAGCGATTGGAGGGCGCGACGAATGGTAACTCGGCTGACATCAAACTTTTTGGCGAGTTCATTCTCAGACGGAAGTTTTTCATCCGCCTGGTATTCACCTTCTTCTATTTGCTCAAATAACCATTTGGTGATTTGAGCATGACGCGGTATTCCTT
>JAWLEH010000153.1:0-2933 GCA_041686215.1 Balneolaceae bacterium
GGTTGAAAATTTAGTGAATAAACGAAAATGAAATTATGATCACCAACCCCACGGTAGGGGCAATTCATGAATTGCCCCTACGGGATGAATTGCCCCTACCGTGGGGTTGTATTGAACAAGACTTGAATCACCACAAACAACATAAAAACCGCCGATCCATCCGTTTGCAGGGTTATGATTATTCATCACCCGGTGAATATTTTATCACCATCTGTACGCAGAACCGTGAATCTTTATTCGGGGATGTGATAAACGGGGAAATGGTGTTGAATGATGTTGGGATCATTGCCCGGGAATTTTGGAATCGGATATCTGAACGGTATGAAAATGTTGTTTTAGATACATTTATTGTTATGCCAAATCATGTTCATGGGATCATAGGTATTGAATATCATCCTGAACGTGATCAACATCCCGTAGGGGCAATTCATGAATTGCCCCTACGGGATGAATTGCCCCTACAGGATGGGAATTCAGATTCTGAAACCTATCGAAAACAACGCCGCCAAATGTTGTTATCAAAAATTATTGGATGGTATAAAATGAATGTTGCAAAACAGGCTAACATCTTATTGAATAATACGGGTAACCGGTTTTGGCAGCGCAATTATTACGAACATATTATTAGGGATGATAAATCATTGCACCGGATACGGGATTATATTATCAACAACCCGGCACAATGGGAAGAAGACATGAATCATCCGGATAACATTAACAGAAAATGATTGTTTGATCCCAATGTAGAGGCAATTCATGAATTGCCTCTACATTGGGCAGAAAATCATGACATAAAAATTTTAAAAAATCATCATGACCACTAACGGAATCGTACAAAAGATCTGGAATTTCTGTCACACACTAAGAGATGATGGGGTTGGCTATGGGGATTATCTGGAGCAGATTACCTATCTGTTATTTTTGAAGATGGCACATGAATACAGTCAGCCACCCTATAATCGAGACACCAACATTCCGGAAGAGTACAACTGGGAAAGCCTGGTTGAAAAGAGCGGTTCAGAACTGGAGCAGCACTATGTAACCCTGCTTCGTGAACTGGGTAAAGAAAGTGGAATGCTTGGGCAGATCTTTGTGAAGGCACAGAATAAAATTCAGGACCCGGCCAAGCTCTACAAACTCATTCAGATGCTGGATGCCGAGAACTGGGTGATGCTGGGTGCTGATGTAAAAGGTGACATCTATGAGGGCCTTCTTGAGAAAAACGCCGAAGACACGAAATCGGGAGCCGGTCAGTACTTTACGCCTCGAGCTCTGATTAAAGCCATGGTAGAGTGTGTTCGTCCGGAGCCAAAAAAAACGATCGCTGATCCGGCCGCAGGAACCGGTGGATTCTTTCTGGCGGCTTACGACTTTCTGCTCGAGAACTATGATCTGGATAAAGATCAGAAAGAGTTTTTAAAGTATCATACCTTCAAAGGCTGGGAGATTGTCCCAAATACCGCTCGAATGGCGCTGATGAATCTCTTTCTGCACAACATCGGGGATATTAACTCCGAACCGCCTATCGTCCGAAACGACAGCCTTATAGCGGAACCCGGTGATAAATTTGATTATGTGTTAGCCAATCCGCCCTTTGGTAAGAAAAGCAGTATTACCGTCACCAACGAAGATGGTACTCAATCAAAAGAAGCACTTACCTATAACCGGCAGGACTTTTGGGCCACCTCTTCTAACAAGCAGCTCAACTTTGTTCAGCATATTAATGCCATGCTGAAAGCTCATGGCGAAGCGGCCGTTGTTTTGCCGGATAATGTGTTGTTTGAAGGCGGTGCCGGAGAAACGGTACGCAAAAAGCTTCTGCAAAATGCAGATGTACATACCGTACTTCGTCTGCCGACCGGGATTTTCTACGCCCAGGGCGTGAAAGCGAACGTGGTATTCTTTGATGCAAAACCTGCCTCAAAAGATCCATGGACAAAAGAAGTATGGTACTATGACTACCGAACCAATATCCACCACACGCTTAAGAAACATCCTCTCAGCACCGATGACCTCAGTGAGTTCGTAGAGCTTTATAACCCGGAAAATCGTCACAATCGAAAAGAGACCTGGAGTGAACAGAATCCCGATGGCCGCTGGAGAAAGTATTCGTTCGAAGAAATTACCACCCGCGACAAAACCAGCATGGACATCTTCTGGATCAAGGATGACAGCCTGACTGATTTAGAAAACCTTCCTGATCCTGATATTTTGGCTGCTGAGATTGTGGAGAATATTGAAGCTGGGCTGGAGAGCTTTCGGGAGATTGTGAGTGGGTTGGAGGAGTAAGATTGAATTTTTATGAAGATGATGACTCTCCTCTCATAATACTTGAAAATCTTCCTGTAAAGTTAGACGTCTCCTAAGTTCGACACTGGGACACCCTAAAAATGACATTTTTAGTGATTTTCTAATGACTATACAGACGTCCCTGTTTTTGGGAATCATGAAATGATTTATTTTCAACTCTGGTGCTATTGATAAGGAAAGAGGTCTCCGGCCTTGATGGGTGGAGCACATTTTTTGGACGCGCCAGCGAAATAGCATGGGTTGCACCACAGCCCTTACTGCGCCAAGGCTTCGGAGGGCAGGCACGGGAGAAATCACTATGAGTACTCACCTTGTGAGCATTCTCATAGTGTACCCGTGCGGGGCAACCTGTGCCTGGAAGCCATCATCGCCGGGAGGTTTTCCCGAAAGGGATGCCTTCGGCATGGTTACTTTCTTCTTTTAGTCCCGCTTCTGCGGGGTGACGGCTCACTTGTCCCTGCGGGGAAAGTAACAGGCTTAATAGTGTTGATTACAATCTAATACTTTCGTGGTGCGAAACACTTCGAAAGCCCGCAGCCACGCCATAATGAATCCACGATTTATGTTCCATCCTAACCCCTTCGACTACATTCGTTTCTTCTGTAGAATCACCCGCCTTGGGG
>JAWLEH010000153.1:3033-6378 GCA_041686215.1 Balneolaceae bacterium
GGGAGTGTTTTATGCAACTTTCCATTCCTTTTCTGCTCAATATCTCACCTCAAATCACTCAAGAAACTCATTCTAAATTTCAGGGAATAGTTTATTTCTCCGTATCCTGCCGGATAGCCGCCTGGCGTTGTTACGCTGTTTATAATCTCGAGAAGAATTAACAAAGATTACATCCCAAAATACTGTTTTTTAAATGTGGCCTATGTAATCAGAAATCTCGTAATTTTTTCTTTTGAATAGGTGTCACATAACCTTTCTTTTTTTCGAATCTGCGGTAAAAAAGAACTACATTGTTCAACGTAATTCGAAACTAAACAACTTGCCATGCCTGATCGAACCTATACCTATTTTCTATTAGCCATTTTTTTGCTGTTGCCTCTCCACGTTTCTGCTCAAAACAGCACAATACAGGAAAGTCTGTCCGTAGATAGTTCCGTTCTTGGTGAAAGCGTCAATTACAATATATATCTGCCTGCCGGGTATGAGGAGTCGAACCGAAGCTACCCGGTGCTCTATCTGCTGCACGGATATACGGACAACGAAATTGGCTGGACACAGTTTGGCGAGGTGCAGCAGATTACGGATGAAGCTTCAGCCGGCGTGGATGTCACCGACATGATCATTGTCATGCCCGATGCTGGTGTGAGCTGGTACGTGAATAACCACGACGGCTCGGTGAATTATGAAGACTTTTTTACGGAGGAGCTCATTCCGCACGTTGATGAAACCTACCGAACACGGGCAGAAAAGCGATATCGTGCTGTAGCCGGTCTTTCCATGGGAGGATATGGCACACTGATTATGGCCACAAAACACTCTGAGCTTTTCACAGCCGCTGCACCGCTGAGTGCGGCCGTTTTCCTGGATGATGAAATTTCAGAAATGCCTCAGGAAAACTGGGATAACGCCCTGGGGACACCGTTTGGTGAGGGGCTCGAAGGAGAAGAAAGGCTTACGAATCACTACCGTGAAAATTCCATTCTTGATATTATTGAAAACGGAGATTCTGAGCAGCTGAACTCGGTAGATTACTACATCGACTGCGGGGATGATGATTTCCTGATTCGCGGCAACCTGATGCTATACAAATTATTAGTTGAAAATGAGGTTGAGGCTGAGTTCAGGGTGCGCGACGGCGCCCATACCTGGGATTACTGGCGAACGGCCCTGCCCGAAGTACTTGAATTTGTGAGTGCGCGTTTTCATCAGTAGCGCGAAAAACCTGACAGGTTTGTTTTCCAGGCTTCGATGCTGTCAGATCCGAAATATGATACTCACAATGATTTAATAAAATCTACCTGTGTTGCTTACGAATGAAATTTTCTTGCTATCCGGTGACCAACTTGGAACATTGATGGTTCCCTGCCCGCCATAGAGATAGGCAATAATTTCCGGTTCGCCGCCATCAACAGGCATCATTCGCAATGTTACATTCTTATAGAACGGGTGATCACCCGAGGCCACATCCGTTCCATAGCTGATAAACACCATCTTTTCACCATCGGGAGAAATGTGTGGAAACCAGTCGTTAAAATTTTCATCAAATGTAAGTTGTGTTTGATTACTCCCGTCGGCATCCATACGCCAGATCTGCATCGTGCCGGTTCGGTTGGAATTGAAGTAGATATATTTTCCATCGGGAGAATACTCCGATCCGTCATCTAATGTTGGAGTATCTGTTAGTTGAGTCTCCTCCATCGTATTCACATCGGCTGCGTAAATATCGTACTTACCATTTCTGTTGCCCGTAAAAAGTACGGTTTGGTTGTCTGGTGATATGCCGTGCAGGTAGGAATCGCCCACTCCGGACTGTGTTACCTGTTTGGGATTATCACTCCCATCAACCGAAAGAGTATAAATTGTGGAGTTTCCGTCATCTTCGGGGTTATGATGGCTGATCGCAAGCATGGTTCCATCAAATGAAAGAACATGATCATTGTTATTGTTTGTAGCAAAACCGGTATTCAGCAGCGTAATTTCCCCGTCATCAAGCCAGTAATTGTACAAGTACCCATTAGAGTTATAGATAAGTCGCTTATTATCCACCGTCCAGTTTGGCGCCTGTATAGAGTGTTCACTTGTATGGAGCACTTTTTGAATTCCGGTTTCGATATCCAGTACTTCCAGGCGGCTGCCCAGATACTGTTGATACTGTTCCAAATCTGACGGAGCCGGTTTTGTTATTCTCACATTTCTGAAGATGGCTTCTTCAACAGCATCTTCGTGATGAGCACTGATGTAAATTCCGGCAAAAACTTCATTTCGCAACTCAATGTCTGCCAATTCCACAGTGGTAAATGGTTCTCCTTTCTTCGCCGTTTTCATGGTAAAGGTTCCGCCGATTCGGGAGAGCTCAACTACATTTGGCAAACTGTCTGACGATTCCGTTTCCATCGTTTCAGTCCCTGCTGTTTTTCTGTATTGAAGGGAGGTTAGCCCGTCTCCGTGAACCGCAGCATTGACCATCGCGGAGTTAGAACTGAGAGTATTTCGGACTACCCAGCCAATTTTTCGATGCGGATCAACTCCGTCGCCAACAAATTCAACCTCAGCGCGAAGAATAAAATCGCCCTGAATCGGTGCCCACAGATAGCGGAATTCATCATTGTCAAACCACATATTTTCACCTGACCCGGTAAGAGTATATTCGCCTGTTTCAGGATTATAGCTTACACTTCCTTCATGTTTTACATCTCCGATGTCCAGCGTATTTTCGAAGATCCCTAAATCATCAGTTTCTAAGTAATAAAATGAGCCTGTAAGAGCAAGAAAAAAGCTGATAAGAAGAGGGAATGAATAATAAAAAATCAATTTAAGCATTGTATCTCATGTTTTTAGAAGAGTTGATAGACAGTATCACTTCACCAGTATAATTACTTTTAATCTCAAATGTAATTTTAGAACGAGAACCAGATTATAGGGGGCTTTGCAAAACCGTTCTTTTGCCAGATTTCTTCGTTATCGTGAAATTGAAATCCTCACGTATCGTAAATACGCTAAGGTTTTAATTTCACTTTAGTGTCGTGTCAATGATAAAGTATCAGGCACTCAAAGACTTCCGAAGTCTTTTTTGGCTGTATGAATGCTCAGTCTCTTTTATAATTCTCACTTTTACAACAAGCACGCAGACTTCGGAAGTCTTCCTACCCGCAATTTTAACCGACATCTCAGTGTAGACATGGCACTAGCCTTGAACTATGACAAAATCACTGGTTATGCAAAGCCCTCTTAAACTACTCATGCAGTGGTATAGGAATGGAAATGTGTTTTCGAGAGATTTGTATTGCTGCAGGTCATACGGAGGCTTTTCGTGTTGATGAGGTATAGCAAGGATATTTCATACTA
>JAWLEH010000154.1:0-6367 GCA_041686215.1 Balneolaceae bacterium
CCATTGGGAATAAGTCAGGATTCCCAAATAATCCTGTCCAGGCATCCGCATTACCTCCTTCCAGGGGACTGGTAAATCCCATAAAATTACGAAAACCGCCAGTAACCCATGTCTCAACTTTTTTATCCTCATCTTCATAGACCCATAGTTCACAATCCCTGCCTAAAATCTCTTTCGTCTCTCCTGTTTTCTGCAGTTCCATATCATCATCAATTAACTCTTCAGTACCGGACGTTTGTCCGCTCCCCATCATTTGCTGCATTCGTTCAAGTTGATCTTTGGGAAACGTCATATACTGCTTGTTTTCCGGCATCAGCATGATCATATCCTCTTCATCAGAAATCAGGACCATCTTATTGGGTTGTTGAACTTCCATTCTCATTTTTTCACCTTTCAGTAAGTACTCTATTTCATACTCGGTTCCTTCCTGTTCTCCATTAATTTTCACCTGTCCCTCAAAATCAGAGTTTTGGGCTAAAGAAACGGTGGAGAAGGTCAGGATGATAGTGAATAACAATAGTGACGAAATAATGGTTTTTGAATACATATTCTCTCCTATTAGATTGAAAAAAAATTGAAGTAAATTTATAATACAATTATTATTTCATATCGCTGATAATGAATATGAATGTATGAATAGATGATTATTTAAAATACAAATTTCAATATACTTACGAAAAATTTACCCTCTGATCTCTCTTCCAAAACGGAATAGTGAGGACAACGGCGGCATCTTTGCCCGGAAGCAAGGCCCTGTAGAAAAGGACCCGAAAGTTTACGGGAGACCTACACAGGCTCAATATTCTGGTTGCTCCGGAACAGGTTACCCGGGTCCCACTCTTTTTTGATCTGTTTCAGCCTCTCGAAATTTGATCCATAGGCATCGGGAATCCGGTCGGTTTCATCCTGACCCATAAGATTTACGTAAACTCCTCCATTGGCGTAAGGAGACATGGCAATATGGAACTCTTTTGCCCAGGTCATCGGCTTCTCATCCGCTTCCGCATCCGTCCAGCCGGCAAAGATGTGCAGTGAATACGCTGAGTTGCGGTGCGGAAAAGCGGTCAGCTCGGGATCAACTTGGTTAATAGCCCCTCCCAAAGGCTCAAAATAGGCAACCGATAAGGGGCCGGGAAGCTTCCGGGTATGCTCCAGTACGGTGTCAATCGCCGCATCTGACATCTCATCCATGTAGTGCGCTTTTGAATACCAACGGTTGCCGCTTGCCATTCCCTCATCAAACATCGTTTGGGCTGCAGTGTATGGCATCGGCTGAACGGCGTTCAGTATCGGTTCACCAGCATTGAGAAGCGGGGCGAGCTCTTTGCGGGCCGTTTCGGCGTCACCTACATGAGCCATCACCAGGGATAGAACAGGTTTACTGTGATACGATTCCGGAAATGCATCGATAGGAGGGGTGTTTAAAAAGAAAGCATAACAGTTGATCTCTTCCGGAGCGTCCTGCATAAAATCGCGGTAGAAACGAAGTACTTCTCCCGCCTGATCAACCGGAAATACAACTTGGCCGGCCGTAACCTCCGGGCCTACATCATGAAGCTTGAATTCGAATGATGTAACAATCCCGAAATTTCCGCTTCCTCCGCGAATTGCCCAAAAGAGATCCTGATAGTGATGCTCGCTTACCAGAATATTCTCACCGGACGCAGTTATGAGCCGGGCTGACAGGAGGTTGTCCAGTGCAGGGCCATGCTTCCGGGCAAGATATCCGGTGCCGCCACCGAGTGTAAAACCGGCAACCCCAACAGTTGAAACAGTGGCGCCGGTTGTTGCCAGACCGTGCTCCTGCGCAGCTTCATCAAAAGCTCCCCAACGTACGCCAGGTCCGGCAATCGCAGTCTTCTCAGCAGGATCAATTTCAATGGAACTCATCAGGGAAAGATCGATCACCAGCCCGCCGTCGCAGACTGAATTTCCGGCGTAATCGTGTCCGCCGCTTCGAACTGAAAATTCCAGGTCGTGTTTCTTCACGAACCTGACGCACCGGGCCACATCGTCACTGTTTATGCATTGTACAATGGCCTCAGGATATTTATCGAAAAACCCGTTCCAGCCGGTTCTCAACTGAGAATAACCGGAGTCTCCCTGTTTGGTGATGGTTCCGCTTAGTTTTTTTTCGAGGTCATCAAATTGATTTTTGTCCATGACAGAGAATGGTTTAGTGGGTTTTAAGACATATTATTAAATACAATAAAAAACCTGGTTCCGCAAAAAACCGATCAGGTGAAGGGTCAAACGGGTTGTTTGATGCCGATACAGAATGCCCCCGTCATTCATCAGACGTCCCACAAAAAGAGTTCCTTCTGGGCAAAGGATTTTAAAAAAACAGCATGAAGCCTCACTCAAAGCTCCATGCTGTTTCGATCTCTTTCTGAATGGTCCAGGTTACGTTTGAAATATTATTTAAAGTGACTGATTAGTGGATACCTGCCGGATTGTCGGCGCAAATACGTTATCCACCAGCCAGAGATTATCCCACTTGTCAAAAGTGATCGCACCGGGCAGGACAAGATTGTCTTCCAGAACTTCACAATTTCCGGTTGAAACATCACATTTTTTGACGGTTCCAAAACCAAGATCACTCAACACAACCGCGGCGAAAAATCCGTTTGTGTCGAATTCCACGACATACAGATATCCATCAGGACCAAACTCCATGTCGATGACCGAATTCAATCCTGTAACGGCTTTTGTGCAGTTCGCCGATGGGCACGTGATTTCACTGGCGCCCGGCTCGATTCTCCAGATGCTGGCCAAACCTTCGGTTGATGCTGAGCCGGCGAGATTTTCAGCCGTCGTTCCTGTCAGTTCACTTACATAATATGCGCCGTCATCCCCAACCACTACATCTGTTGGCACAGGTTCTACGGGGCATTCTGTTCCGTCCGCCAGCTGGAACTGGACAAGCCGATCGCCGGTGTCCGGGTCAGCAATTGGGTCGAATGTGGCGATCACTTCAACGGTGCCATTGTTCTTCACAAGCAGAAGCGTGTTTCCGGCCGCATCGGCTACAAGAACCTCGCTGCCGGACAGTGCGGTAATATGATACGGATTGGTTTGAGGTCCGGCGCTGTAACCTCCGGGCACTTCACACCTGAAATCGATCCAGTCCGGAGCTTGTCCCGGTTCCCCATCAGGCCAGTCGCCCAGGGTAAATGATTCTATATCTCCAATAAGCTGGCTATTCCCGGAGGATACCCTAAAAAGGGCCGCGCCAAGAGCAAGATCGAGCCCGCTTCGAGAGGCGAAGAAACTGCCGCCACCGAACGAAGAAAGGCCGTTTATAAATGTTATTTCTTCATCTCCGAATGCCCCGGGCCCTTCAACAAGAGGCAGGGTGATAAGGTCGGAAACGCTGTTATTTTTATGTTTAATCTCTTTGACCGTGGCAAAATCCGGGACAAGAAGATTTCCGTTGGGAAGAGCTAAAATGTCAAAAATGGGACCGTCAAATGAATATTCTCGGTTAGGCGGAATGATAATATCCTGTTCATCATCAGCAGTTTGTCCCACCATAGCGCTCCATTGGATATCCGCATCTTTATAACCGTTCATCACAAGGCCGGAAATTTCAGCTACCCGCTCTCTGTTTATATTTACAGTTCCGTTGGATCGCAACCTGGAAGGAAATTCATCCTCTGTAAGATTAAGCACATCGAACTCCGGCGCAATTTCCATGTGACCGGCGAGAATCCAGATCACGGCCTGGATTTCACGGTTATTCAGGTTGGGATACTCTTTAGCCAGATCGCCCCGGATGCTGAAAAAGTAGTTCATCGGTTTCCATTTGTCGTTGTTGTGAGTGGCAAACCATTTCACGCCCTGGTGGGTGTCGTTATCAGATCGGAGCGTTTTTTTCCATTCCAGGCACCAGGCTTCGGTTTCGCCGGTTTTGACAAAAGGATTGTCTTCAATGTTTTCGATCTCTACCCGGAACCATCCGTCTGCAGATTCATTGGTACCTCGATTGATGGTTACATTGGAACTGGCCGCTTCCGGAATCTCTTCAAGCCCGGCAAAAAGCTCCAGCGAATCCTCGAGTCCGGGACTTACATTGTCATTACAGGCAGAAAAGCAGAAGAAGATTGCGATCGCCATCAAACATGGCTTCAATAAATTGTATGCGGAAATAGTTGATTCATTCATCATTCACTCTTTTTGGTTATGATTTCGTTTATGGTGACCAACGAAGCGTGATTTGCACTGCAGGTCAATCCATCTCTCCGTTGTTTCAGGACGTAATGTTCCTGAGGATTCCTATAACTATTGCGAATTAATAAATGAATTGGCCCAAATTATTTACACGGTGCAAGGGGCAAGGGGCAGGGGGCAGGGGCTGACATTACCCATATAATGGTAATTTTATGATGTAAACATTTACAAAACAGTAAATTAAGGCGTTAGATTTTGAGATGGATTAAAACCGGAATACAATTTTAACTCATACTTTTAACAAGAGCAAAGGAACCTTCCGGCCTTGATTGGTGGAGGGATTGCATGGTTTGCATCAAAGCGCGGGAGAAATCGCAATATCGGCTCCCTTGGGAGCCATTGATATTGTGTAACCGCGCGGGCAAACCATGCCCGAAAGCAATCATAGCCGGGAGCTTTTGATTACTTTCTTCTTTTAGTCCTGCTTTAGCGGGGTGGCGGCTCAAAAGTAATACGTAGATCTTCACTTTAAGATTTTAAATGATTTTAAGGTTATATGGGTAATGTCAGGGTGCAAGGGGCAAGGTTATTTTTGATACACTGTAATTGCCTCCGGGAGGCTTTTTGATAAGTGATTTTCAATTTATACATCCGGTACAAGCCCTGCCTCTCTCAGAATATCGATTTTGTTTTTGAGCTTATCCGGGTAGGTGTTATCAAAATAGGTGATGTACTGCTGAAGCTTTTCATCGGTGAAAAATTCCAGTTCAACTGATTCACTGCTGAGCTTTGAAAATGCATGATAGAAATTTGTTGCACTCTTATCTGATTCCCCTTCAAGCTGAAGACTGAAGGACAGAAAGAGTTGCTGCAGAAGAGTCCACTGATCATTCGGCCCCAGCAGATTCCGGTAGATGAGGTAAGACGTTTCAAAATAATCTGAGGCTTGTTCAAAATCCCCCATCAAAAAAAAGATAAGTGCTTTGATAGAGTAGCCGTCAGCCGCCATTTCACTCTGTTCTCCATGCCGGGTAATTTTTCCATGCATCATAGGCACAGACAGCTCCAAGGCGCGCTCAAACTCGCCCATTTCCAGAAACAGGTAGAGCTGATTATAGTTCAGTTTCAGAAACCACGGGTGCAGGTCTCCGTATATTTCAAACGCCTGATTTTTTGCTGCATCGTAATAATTATAAGCTGATTCGTACTCCATTTTAGCCAGGTATAGGTTACCCAGATTATTCAACGCTGTCCTGTGGATATCATACCGGTTGAACCCCTGTTCCTCTATTTTTAGCAGTACATGGTGGTAGATCTTTTCTGCCCGGTCAAACTCTTCGAGTTGAACGTAGGCCTCAGCCTGCCGCAACTCCGTTCGCAGTGGCTGCTGAGGATCTGTCTGAAATCGCCGTGAAATATCTAAGGCTTGTGATAGTGTTGAAAGTGCCTGTTCAGGTGTACGGATGTTGATCTGACAGATCCCAAGCTGAAGCAGCAGTTCAGCATACTCTTCCGGGTAGCCTCCCGGGTTCTCTTCGTAGTAATAGGCAGCCCGTGCCAGGTAGTGTTCGCCCATAAAAAACTTTCGGTGCCAGGTGTGAATAATTCCGAGATTCAGGGAAGCTTTTGCTACCTGGTAACTGGTTGCAGGATAGTGAACCTGTGCGATGGAGTCCGCTTTAAAAAAGATCGTTTCTGCGTTATTGTAATCGCCCAGCCGGATGGAGGCTTTTCCGAGTTCGTAAAGAAGCTGAAGCTGCACCTCAGGCTTAAGATCTAATCCGTCGAACCGGCTCTGTCCCCGCTGCAATAAGCTGTTGGCCGTAAGAACACGGTCGGTATTATGGACGGGATCGGAAATGTCAAACAGGTCCACAATGAAAGATGTGACCGCCTGTGAAGTTTCCGCCTCCATTGCGGTCTGCTGCATTTGCTGATTGATGGTATGAAGATGGAAGAGCACAAAACCCGTAGTCATAACCAGAAGTGCCGCGGCTGTGATGAGAGGTCGCAGGTTGCGCCTGAGGAATTTCCTGGCCCTGTACACTCGCGTTCCGCTTCGGGCGCGCACCGGCTTGTGGTTCATGTATCTGCGAAGGTCGGCCGAAAACTCCAAAACCGTCTCGTAGCGCATTTCGGCTTCTTTTCGGAGCGCTTTCAGGAGAATCACTTTCAGGTCTGAATCGATGGCGCCGAT
>JAWLEH010000155.1:0-6347 GCA_041686215.1 Balneolaceae bacterium
CAAATTGATGAGCAGATCGGAGAAATTATTGAAGTGCTGAAAGAGCATAATATGTACGATAACAGCCTTATCCTATTTACATCGGATCATGGAGATATGCTTGGTGATCATCATCACTGGCGAAAAACTTATGCATATGAAGGGTCTGCAAATGTTCCCTTTCTCTTGAAATGGCCTCGCAGTTACCAGGGAGATCTTTCGAGAGGAAGTGTACTCGATCATCCTGTAGAACTCCGCGATATCCTTCCTACGTTTCTGGATGCGGCAGGATCTGAGATACCTGAAAAGATGGACGGTTTATCGTTGTTAAATCTGATTGAAAACCCCGGGACAGATTGGAGACCATGGATCGACCTGGAACATTCGGAAACCTACAATCAGGATAACTACTGGAGCGCGCTTACGGATGGCAAAATGAAATATATCTGGTTTTTCAGAAGCGGTGAAGAACAGCTGTTTAATTTAATTGAAGACCCTGATGAGACAACGAACCTGGCCGGGCTTGAGGAGTATGGTGAGGAGCTGGAGCTTTGGAGAGAACGGCTTGGAGAACACCTTATTGAAAGGGGTGAGGGTTTTGCCAAAGACGGAATTCCAGTAACAAGAGACGAATCAAGGACCTACAGCCCCAATTACCCCGATATAGAAATGACCGATGAAGAAAGACTTCTGTACTGGATTGATGAACTGACAAATAGTTATAAATGAACATGATTCCGCAAATTAAAAGTATGGTAAAAGCCTTTGAAATACTGTAATATTGACCTCCCCAAATCCTCTCCTAATGATTTAAGAGGAAATTATAAGGAAGTATTTCAAAGGTTTCTGGCAATGCCAAACAATCAAAGCAGGTAGTATGGTAAAAAATATACTTTCGAACAGCATGATTAAGCTCTCTTCAATTCTGCTGCTGATGGTTGGGTTTGGTCTGGTTTATAGCTGCAATCAGCCTGATATGGCTCAATCTGATGATAAAAAGGGAGTGGGTGAGCCGGCAGAAAATCACACGTTTGTTGGTGATCAAACCTGTCAGTCGTGCCACGGGCAGGAGTGGGAGGACTGGAAAGGGTCTCACCACGATTATGCCATCGGGGAAGCAGACGAAGAACATGTTCGCGGAGATTTTGAGGATGCAGAATTTACACAGGGAGAAAACAGCTATCGATTCTATAGAAACGGGCAAAACTACATGGTTGATGTAACCGAACAGGGAGAAACCGAAACCCATGAAATTGATTATACTTTTGGATGGGAACCCCTCCAGCAGTATCTCATAGATATAGGTGATGGCAAAATACAGGCCCTGCATATTGCCTGGGATACGGAAGAAAACCGATGGTATTCCCTGCAGCCTGATGAAGAGTATAACTCTGACGACTGGATGCACTGGCGTGGCGGCTCGATGAACTGGAACACCATGTGCGCGGACTGCCATTCGACCAATCTGAGCCAGAATTATATCGCCGAGGCCGATTCGTTTCACACAAGCTGGGACGTAATCGATGTAAGCTGCGAGGCGTGCCACGGTCCCGGCGGTGATCACGTGGAGTTTGTTAGTAGTCCGGCGGGAGAAGAAGCCTCTGAGGAGCGTATCCGGGAGGATCTGAATCTGACAAGATCGACCTCCCAGATCGATGAGATCAACACGTGCGCCCCGTGCCACTCACTGAGGCAGGAACTCACCGACGATTATATGCATGGTGATCCGTACCTGGATCATTTTGACCCATCCCTTCCTCATCCGGGTACTCATTTTGCTGATGGACAGATCCTCGAAGAAGTGTATGTTTTTGCATCTTTCCTGCAGAGTAAAATGTACACGGAAGGCGTAAAGTGCAGCGACTGCCACGACCCGCACAGCCAGCAGCTTCGCCAGCCACTGACCAATAACCAGCTGTGCATGAGTTGTCATGAGCCTGAGTACAATACCGCCGATCATCATTTTCATGAGCCCAATACCGAGCAGTCGCAATGCATTAATTGCCACATGACCGGGCGGGTGTACATGGGCAACGACTACCGCCGTGATCACAGTTTTCGGGTGCCGCGCCCCGATCAAAGTAAACAATTTGGCACTCCCAATGCCTGTAACGATTGCCACGGCGATCAATCAGCGGAGTGGGCAGCAGATGCTATTGAGACGTGGTATGGTCCCGAACGCCCGGATCATTTTTCAGACGTATTATTAAAAGCCAATGCAGAGCAAGGTTCTGATAATAAAGGCCTTCGGGAGATAATCGAGGATACCTCCGAGCCGGAGATCATTCGTGCTACAGCTGTTTGGTATGTGGGACGATACCCTGACGAGAATGCCACAGACATTCTGCAGGAAGCGATAGAATCCGACTCTCCGATGGTGCGCACCACGGCCGCCAAAGCAATGGAATCGTTACCACCTGACACGCGGATTACACTACTTGAAAATGCACTATCTGACTCCGTTCGTTCGGTGAGGCTTGCGGCTGCCCAGCAGTTGGCGGAGTTTGCGCTTCATGACGTAGCTGAAGGCAGGCGGGACCATTTTGAGAACGCGATGCAGGAGTATAGAACTTATCTGGACGTGAATCAGTATTTTCCACAGGGCCTGATGAACAGGGGACAGTTTTTTGAAAAACAAGGAGATACAGACCAGGCGATAGCTGCTTACCAAGATGCTCTGCAACGAGATCCCTATTTTAACCCAGCTCGCATAAACCTTGCATACCTTTATAACGGCATTGAAGAAAATGAACGTGCAGAGGAACTGCTTCGAACCGTAATTGACCAAGAGCCCGGGTTTGGAGATGCCCATTATTCACTTGCCCTGTTGCTTGCTGAAGAAAACCGAATGAATGAAGCTGTTGACTTCTTTGAACAGGCAGCGGAAATAATGACCGAAAATGCCCGTGTTTTTTATAACCTTGCAATCGCCCATCAAACTATAGGCAATCCACAGCAAGCAGAAGCGGCTTACAAACGGGCGATAGAACTGGAGGAGGAGAATGGGGATTACCGTTACGGTTTAATAACTTTGTATTTACAAGAAGGACAAAACCAATTGGCCCTTGAAGAGGTTCAGGAATTGAGCAGGATGTATCCAAATAACCCCCAGATTCAGCAATTACTGCAGGTTGTGGAATCACGTATGTGATAATTTTTTGGTAAAAAACCAGTGCATTTGCCTGACTATTGAAGTATGAATCAAATCTTGAAAAAATTTCTTTCGACGTATTATAAGGCATTTTAGCCGAGAAGAGTGAAAACATCTATTTACTTCCGGGTGTACAATATGAAAGCCGTATAGTTATAATTTATATAGCTTTATGGATTTTTTGTTTTAGGCTTGTCCAACAAACTTATCATTGACTACTTTTGATAGATTAAAACAGGTTGATTTAAGGACTGATAACAAGCTGAAATCCTGTAAAATATCTTATTACATTAAAAGAATGCTGAATCAATCAACAGAAATAAATTAACTTAAATTACATTTTAGGATTGATTTATTTGAGTAATTTAGAACAAAGGTTAATGGATTCAGAAATTCATTCCTCAACTATGTAGCTACAAAAAAAAGTAATAGCAAGTTTGCATTTGCTATTTACAATTTAACAATCTTTATTGCAGTAAGAAGCCGGGAAGATATATAAATGTGTCCTCTAATTAATCCATAATGCATGATCTGAAAGATACAGAGCTGGCGGTTAAAATCAGGGCTGGTAACCAAAAGGCATTCAGGGAGTTGTATGACCGTTACCATCTTCAGATGTATTATATTGCCAAAAAATATGTGAAAAGCCGGGATCTTGCCGAAGATGCCATACAGGATATTTTTGTAAAATTCTGGGAGAAAAGACATGAGCTGAATCATGTAAACTCTATAAAAAACTATTTATTTACCATGGTTCGAAACCATGTGCTGAATATGCTCAGAGACAGAAAAAATGAGTTGATATCCATTTCTGCAGTTAAAAAAGAAAAACTCCCTGCCCAAAACATGACTGAAGAAGAGCTTCAGTATAGTGAGTACGAGACCATTCTCAGGAAAGGTGTAAGTGAGCTATCAGGCCGAAAGAGAGAAGTATTCGAATTGCGAACAATTAAAGGTCTTACCAATTCTGAAGTTGCAGAGCTTTTACAAATTCATGTCCGTACTGTAAAAACGCACTATTATAACAGCTCAAAATTTATACGCACCTATCTTAAAGATCACGCCGGTATACTGCTGTTTTTGTTCGCTTATCTTTAAGTGATATTCCTGACCAAGCAATCAGCCATAATTCATCGCTGTTGAGCCTTTTTATAAATAAAAAAGGGTTGGATAAAGTTAATGTCACTGGTCAATTCTGCATCCTTCATAACAGTATTTAAATTTCTTCAATAATCGTAATTTCGTATTAGTTGTTGCTCTATATTTATACTGCTCTCTCTTAACTGATTAATCAGGAGCAACATAGTTTCGCGCTCTCCCAAAAATAAAAGGCATAGTAAAAGTCCCATAACCATGCCTAACCCGGATATTTCACAGTTATTTTGTTGAAAATTCTGTAACACTATGTAATGCAATTATTTGGATCAATAATTCAGGCTTCAAAGAAATAACAGTGTGTTTTTCGGAGCACCGAGCACAGCGATTCCCACGAAGTGAAATTTAACCCTCTGCTTCGTTCACCCAGGGCATGCCTTTGGCATAAGGTAAAATGGCTTGCTCAACGTACTCAGGGACGTTTCCGCCGCCAATTTACCTTCGCCTTGCTGAGTCCCGAATGCTCGGGATTGGTGAGAAATCCGGGCTAATGGCTGTTTTTAGAAAAATTTAATTTTCTTCTAATACTTTTGTCATTCTTTTGTGTCGTAATAGTAGAAACACAAAAGAATAGGATTAGTTAGTACTGAAATGTCTAAAAAATTAGCTAAAAAATTTTTCAACAATCAAACGACTCCCGCTGAAAGTCAGGCCGTACTGGAGTGGTTTGAAACCTCTGAGGGAAAACAGTTTCTGGAAGAGAGAATTGAAGCTGACAGAGAGCTGATGGAGAGAAAAGATCTTGGATCCTCAATTCCTTGGATGGGCTCAGAAAGGCTATATACTTCCATTCAGGAAGAAATCAAAAAAAAGGGGAAGAGACACTCTTTAAGCAGTGCGGACTGGCTGGGTTATGCAGTGAAAGCAGCAGCAGCTGTTCTGGTCATTCTTACAGCCGCCTTGTTTACGGTCACTCATGAAACGAATACAGCTGAACAAGTAACTGAAAGAGAACCGGTTCTATACCAGACGGAGGAAGAGCAGCATCGGGAAATTACCCTGAGCGATGGATCCGTAATTCGCCTGAATAATAACTCGGAAGTCATAATTTCAGAAGATTTTTTTAAAGAAACACGAGAAGTAATTCTCGAAGGTGAAGCTTATTTCGAGGTAGCTCACAACCCGGAGAAACCCTTTATAATTCATGCCGGCAACTCTTCAGTTGAAGTATTAGGCACGTCTTTTAATGTCAAGTCAGTATCCGGCCAGGAGAATGTTCAGGTTGCAGTAGTAGAAGGGAAGGTTTCATTTTCTGCATTAGAGGTTGGAAATCCGGAAAGATCGTCGGTGATTCTGACCAAAGGCCAATTTGGATACCTGGATGTCAATGAAAATTCCATAGCTGTGGATGAGATGGCCATAGATAATTATCTCGCCTGGAAAAGCGGACGATTTATTTTTGAAGAGTTAACAATGGACCAGGTATGTACTCAATTAAACCGTATTTATAATACGGAATGCAGTTTTAGGGATTCTGACATTCGTTCAATGGAGCTGACATCAAATTTTTCAAATGAGTCGCTGGAAAAAACTTTAGAGGTGATTTCCATGACGTTAGAAATCGGGTACGAACTCCGGGGTGAGGAAATAGACTGGACTATATAAAAAGATCGCAGAATTACTTTAAAAATCATAACAACCACACCAAACCATAACCATTATGTCTACACATATTACAATTCAGCACAGTTTATGGAAGCGATTCCGGAGGGGGGCTACTCTCTTTCTGCTCTCCGTCATCTTCTCTTTGACGGGAATGAATTTAGTACAAGGCCAGGATGAGTCGTATTTGCAAGATGATTCAACTTTGGCGCAGGTTATTTCGGAGCAGAAAAAATCTGACAAGAACCTGATGTCGATACATTTCACAAATATAACCCTTGAGAAAGCACTGGAAATTTTGGCTGACAGGATCAACGTTGGGTTTTCCTATAATCCGGATGTGATGCCAAATAAGGTTGTGAGTTTTGAAATGTCGAATGTACCGGCTCATGAGATTATTTATAAATTGCTTGAAGGAACAAATCTGGAGCCAGTTCTGCCACCAAGTAAGGATGTGATT